>JAVXKN010000007.1:0-20820 GCA_036647315.1 Oscillospiraceae bacterium
ACCTCCTGGACCTCGACACAGCCGCCGCAGCCCCCCCAGTAAATAGGACGGTCAAAGAGCGGGCAATCGTGTGTATCATTCGGCTGTCTCATAAGCTAACCCCCAATGTATGTGTCATATTTTTCACGCCATTTCTGCGGTACTGCCGTTACCAACGCATGGTCAAGATTCAGAATTGCGTAGCCGTCTTCCGCCAGAAATTTAAGGTTTCCTCGGTCCCTCTGGTATAACGTCAGCCTCGCATTGTCCACAAAGGCCTGCGCCCGCTCCGTCGTCATATCAGTACGGTCTGCCTTCGTTTCTAAATTTGTTGTGGCGTGCCCAGTCATACGCGCAATCTTGGGTGCTCCGGCATCTACGATAATTTCTTTGGTACTGATTCTCTGCCTATATTGTATACCATGCGAGGAAAGTATGTCAATCACAGGTTTTTCTTTGAGATACCGCTTCATGCTGTCCTTACCGCTTTCGGAAGGAAACAGCGCAGCGGCATTTTTTCGGGCAGCCGTTGCTACAGCAGAGGCCTGTGCCGCCTGACTGCGCCCCCACCCGGCAATTTGCGCCCGCTCCTGCTGCCGCTTGAGCCCTGTCTGGGATAAAAAGTCTGTTTCTTTGTCCTGCCACCGCTTGAGTTTGACCGCGCTTTCGGTGGCATCCAGCCCCGCCACTTTCATGGTGGCGGCCTCGCGCTTCCATCGGCGTATTTTCCGCTCAATTTCACGCTGCTGCTGTAATGCCTCATACTCGGTCATTTTATGGCCGTTATAGGTGCGCCCCTGCCCGGCGTACTCTTTCAGCAGGGCATTGGGATAGGCTCGTGGGAAGCCCTCAATATAGGGCCTAAAGCTGTGGGAACAGTTCCAGCCACCCAGCCCAGCCCCGGTGCCGTAGCCCGTGGACTGCACAAAGTCCGGGTATTTTCTGGACTTGCCGGAGCGGCTAAAGATTTTACCCTGCCACTGTGCATGGGATGGCCGGGCACCGGCATGGGCGGTGGTCTCCACCAGGTCAACCCCTGCCTCATCCGCGCGGGCCGCCTGCATCTGCATGGCTGTCTGGTTGACCCCGGTGACGGTCGCCCGCCGCACGGCTACCTCGATGCTGTCAACGTGGCCGCTGGGGTATTCGATAGAGCCCACACCCTGCTTTGCAAGCTCCTTGAGGGCCCTTTTGACCGCTGTGGCAGGGTCAAAGGCTCCGCTTGTGGTATTCATATACGCCCGGTCAAGTGCCCGCTCAAACTGTTTTGCGGCGGTGTTCGCCGTGGTCTTGGTCAGATTGGTAAAGAGTCCGCCCGTTTTTTTCATGCCTGCGGCCAGTGCCTCCTTGACGGCTGCGGATGCGGCAGCGGGGGAGGAGGTGACCCCCGCTGCCTTGTAAAGCCTTTCATCCGCTGCCAGGGTCTCCATACCAGCCTCCCGCATGATGGTGGCCAGTTCTTTCTGGCTCTTGCTTGTGAGTTTCCCCAGCTCGGCCAGAATATCGGAACGCAGCGCGCCCATTTCCTCCAGCATTTCAAGCTGATGTTGGGCGGCTGGTATGAACATATCGTAGCCGCTGATGCGGCGGGCCATGTCGGCAAGGATGTCTGTTTCTGCCCTTGCGTACAGCTCCACCATGGCATCCGGCACACTCTGGAGGTATTCCGGGGTCAGCATGGTTTATTCCCCCTCAAACATAGGCGGCGCAGGCGGCGGCAGATAGTCCTTTTTTGCCTCCTCCTCGGAGATGCCGAAGTACCAGGCCACCAGCTTTTCGGGCTTGAGGTAGCCCCGGTCGGCAAGGTCTGCGCGGCGGGCATACTCGGTGTCGGTGTTCTCCATCACACCATCACCCCAGGAGAAGCCAACTTCATACTCCCCACGGGGCGCAAGGTTGTAGAGGGTGGTGTATAGGTCCATCACCCACACCAAATGCTCCAACGCCCCCTGCAAGGACTTTTGAATGTCGCATACCGCAGAGTAACTGCGCTGCTTGCTGGTTTTAATCTCCTCTGCCGTCTTTTCCACGCTCTGGGGGTCGGACAGGGTGCCATAAGACAGATAGCAGTTAAATTCAATACGCTTGAGTATCTTATCCAGCCCATTGAACAGGGAGGTATCACGAATAGCCGGGCTAAACACCTTGTAGAGGTCGCCCCCGGTGCCTTGGTCAATCCCCAGCTCACGGAATAGTCGCTTGCGGCGTTCCGGCACCTTGGCGGGTTTGCCCTCTATGTTGCTGGTCTTGAGTGCCCCCTCGCTGGCATCCACCGCCAGCTCGCTGCCCTCATACTCCCATAGGATGCGGCTGTACTGCTTGTCGGCCTGCTCAATGAGCCCATCGGCGCGGCTGTACACCGACACCCCCAGCGGGGATGCGGGGTCTATGGTGTTGGCAAAGGGCATCTTGAATTGCGCGAACAGCACGCCATCCGGGGCGGTGCCGTCCTTGCACTTTACGGTAAGCTCCGGCTCAAGGTCGGCCCACTCATCCACGGCGTCCAGGCTGCACTGCATCCCGATGGAGGCCTCGGTGGGGGAGGTGAACGCCATATTTTTGATGCTGTACCCTCTATTGGTGAGCTGGTGGTGCTCCATGCGGGTGTAGTATGTCTTGCCCTTGGTAACCTGCTCTACAAACACCGCCCCAGTGACCTCTCCCCGGCTATTGAACGCCGTGGGGAGGAAACGCCAGGCCGGTACGCAGTCAACGGCGATGTGGCCGCCGTCCAGGTAGGGCTTGAATATCATCCCGCCGCCCGCCGCCGCCAGCTCCACATTGGTACGCAGGGTATCAAGCACCACTTGATACTCCTTTTGCAGGTAGTCCGCTCTTGGGCTGCCCTCAATGGTGCTGTCCATCTCCACGGTGGTGAGGCGGGCCATCTCCCCTGCGATGGCAGCGGACAAACCCAGGCTTTGGGTATTGCTCCCCAGCCAGTCGGCTTTTTCCTGGAACATAAGGGCCCACTTGTCAATGGCTGCCTGCATGGCATTGCTGACCGCCACATCCACATGGAGGACCCTTTTTGCATCGTCTAAATGTAGCATTTTAGTAATCACACCTCTAACCCACGATATAAATTTCTGAAACATAAGCTATTGCCCTTTCCGTTTCCATACCGGCTCCATGCCATAGCGCACTGCGTCAATATGGTGGTTGTTGGCATCCGGGTAGCCGCTGGTGATTTCCCCATCCTGGGTGCGTTCATACTCATATTCGCTAAACTCCCGGTAGGTATCGGGACACCGCCCAGGGTCAATGACTATCCGTGCAAGGGATTGCAACCACTTGTGGGAATAGTCCACGCTGCCGGGTCCCTTGATTGCGCCCTTGCAGAACAGCCCATAATCCTTGTAGTCCTGCACGCTCTTAGGCTCGGCACTGTCTGCGGTGATGCGATCAGCCCCGGTGAGGCCGTAGGCAAGGAGGGCCTCGGCGGTCTTGCGGTTGCCCTCCTTGTAGCGGGTGAGCTCACCGAAGATGTACAGGGTGCGCCGTGCCGCGTCAAACTGCATCTGGTTAAATGCCCAGGGGTCGGGGTAAAAGCCCCAGTCAAGCCCGTTGTAAAGGCGGTCAAACTGCTTTATCTCGGCATCCGTGATAGGCAGCCCCACCACATTGTCAAAGATGGCGTTGCCGGAGCCCGTGACCTCGCCCAGATACTCATGGGCGTATGCCTCGGGCTTGGTGTCCCGCAGGTGCTCGGCATCCATGATAAACTGCTCACCCAGCCACTGCCGTGGCGCGGTCAAGTATGTGCTGTGGTGGCATAAGATACCGGGCTTGCCCCATTGGGTGGGGTCATTGACCCAGTTTCTGATGGACTTGGGCGGGTTATAGCTGTAAAACACGGTGAACGCCGCGCCACCACGCACCACAGATTGCTGGATGCTGCGGATTTTCTCGGCGTTCTCAAACTCATCTAGCTCCTCAAACCAAAGGTACTTGATATAACCCTTTGAGACCTTGATGGACTTTGACTTTTTGACCTTGTCCGCACCACGGAACAGAATGACCTGCCCGGTGGGGATGTAGGTGAGCCGCAGGGGGCTTAATGTCTGCCGCCATAGGTGTGTCACCTCCAGCTTGTCAATGGCCCACACAAGCTGCTCATACACGCTGTCATGCAGATTGTCCTTGTAGCGGCGAAACACCACGGCATTGGTGAGGTTGCCCGCCTGGGCATCCCTCATCATCCCCAGCGGTATCTCTGTGCCCACAAAGGAGGATTTTAGGGAGCCGCGCCCGCCGTCCAGTTTGTAATAAGTATGCGCCCCTGCCGCCACATCCCGGTGCAGCTCATAAAAAGAGGGGCCTATGACCTCGGTGAGCTTAACCCGCTCCGTTTGGGATGTCATCAACGATTTGCACCCCCACATCACCCGTGAGATTAACATTGTCCGTGAACATACCGAAGTGCTTGCCCAGCAGCTCAAGAGCCTTGAGCTTATCGGCTATCTTGATTTCACGCTCTACCCCGTCACCGGCCTCTGTGGGGATAACCTTGACCTTGACAGAGGCAATGGCAGCGGTATCAGCCCGCGATGCGCCGGATAGGATGGTGGCGGTGTCGAAGTTGATCACATCGGCGGCATTTACAAAGGCAACCTTGGCCAGCTCCCGCACCACGCGCTCCTGGTTCACCCCTGTGCGCTTAGATAGTTCTGCCATTGCAATGTCTATGCGCGCACGAATTTGTGGTTTCCTTAGGTTTTCTGCACCGATGGCCCCGGCAGTCTCCGGGCTGTATTTTGCACGGATGGCCGCCTGTGTGGCGTTGAGGTCAATTAAATACTCCTCCACGAAACGCTCTTGCTTTGCTGTCAGTTTTGCCATATTGTTCACCCCCTCAAGGCAACGCAAAAGCCCGGCCAGATAACCCGGTCGGGCTTTGCATAAAAATGTCTCTTATCATAGTAGCACAGTTAAATCAAAAAATCTTCCGCTTTTTTTCCGCTCTTTTAGGTCTCGGTTACACCATAGAGAGCCATGGTGAAGTGGCGCAAGGCCATGTCTTTGCGCTCATAGACCCTTGACTTTTCAAGGTTGAGTTCCCCACAAAGCCTGTCTACATAGTCCATTGCGCGGTGGATAAAAAAGCGGTCAAGCAGTAGCCGCTCCTCCTCATCCAGCACGGCCAGCCCACTCTCAACGATTTTAACCCAGGCTTTGGCCTCCTGCATGGCTCTTTTCAGCTCATCCCGGTGGGCGATGTTGTTTATCATCATATCCTCACGGGTGCTGGAGCCCCCAGACACCGGGGTGCCATCCGTGGTGGCACTGCGGATGCTGGCCATATCACCCTCAAGCCGGCGCATTTCCATTTCGGCCCGCTCGGCGCTGCTCCTTTTTGCTTCATAGCATTTGAGCTTATCGACGGCCTCTCTTTTCCAATCCATACTATAATCCCCCTTTGTATTTTTGTATTCTGGCTTTGACCGCCTCCAGCAGGGCATCCTGCCTGGCTGCTTTGCCCTCCAGCACTTTCATAACATCCTCATCCACGGTGCCCTCGGCAATGAGGTGGGTAACGGTAACCCGCTCACCCTTGACCCCCTGCCGATAGATGCGGGCATTGGCCTGCTGGTATAACTCCAGTGACCAGGTGAGCCCAAACCATACGATGTGATTGCCGCCTGCTTGTAAATTGAGCCCGTGCCCCGCGCCTGCCGGATGCGCCAGCAAAACGGGGATTTCGCCCTTGTTCCATGCCGTTATCTCTTTTTCACCCTCCAGCTTGACCGCCTGGGGCAGTCGCTGCCGGATGCGCTCAAGGTCGTGCTTATAGGCATAAAACACAAGGACGGGTCTGCCATTTGCCGCCTCAATGACATCCTCCAGGGCATCCAGCTTTGCACTATGCAGCTCATGTATTTTCTTGTCCTCGCCGTAGACCGCCCCGTTGGCTATCTGCATGAGTTTCCCAGTCACCACGGCGGCGGTGCCGGCGTCAATCACCTCGGCGTTGGCAAGCGTCAGCATGGTCTCCTTTTCCATCTCATCATAGAGCCTGCGGGCCTCCTCATCCAACGTGACCGCACGCACCACATCCACCCGCTCCGGCAGCTTGAGGTAGTCAGCGGCTTTCATGGCTACGCAAATATCACCGATGGCGTTGTAAATTTCGGTTTCTGCCTCCGGCTTTGGCACCCAGTCATAGACCACATAGCCGCTGCGGCGGCCGGGGGTAAAGTATCGGTCCCGGTATGCCGTCATGGTTTTCCCCAGCCGCTCACCTCGGTCAAGCAGATACATCTGGGGCCATAGGTCAATCAGCCCGTTGGGGGTGGGTGTCCCGGTGAGGCCATACAGCCATTTTATAAGGGGCCTCACTTTTCGCAGGGCCTTAAACCGCTGTGCGCTGGCACTCTTAAAGCTGGATAGCTCATCCACAATCACCAGGTCAAAGGGCCATTTTAGGCCGTAGTATTTCACCAGCCACACCACGTTCTCCCGATTGATGCAATAGAGGTCAGCCTCTTGCTCCAACACCTGTATGCGCTGCCGCTCGGTGCCCAGCACTCGGCTCACACGCAGATGCCGCAGGTGGTCCCATTTTGCGCTCTCCTTTGTCCATGTGTCCTCTGCCACCCGCAGGGGTGCTATCACCAGCCCTTTGTGGGCCTCAAAGCGGTCATTCAACAGTTCATCGGCCACCGTCAAGGCCACCACGGTCTTGCCCAGGCCCATATCCAGCAGGAGGCCGGCGGCGTGGCGCGCAAGCATATATTCCCGGCAAAAATCTTGGTATGGATGTGGTATATACTTCACTCCTCTGCCACCTCCCTCAGTAAGTTATCCACGGCAGTGCGGCTATCCGGCACCGTCACAATAAAGCCCAGGTCCCTTAGTTGCTGGTGGCGTAGCAACTGCTTTTTACTGGGTTTTTCGCCTGTGTCCTTGGTCTCCGCAAAAAGCACCCGTCCACCTGGTAGCAATAATATGCGGTCAGGTGCGCCGTCCCAGCCGGGTGACACCCATTTAGGTGCTAAACCACCAAGGGCTTTTACCTTTTTGCGCAAATAACGCTCGATGTCTTTTTCCATTGGTTCCTCCGTCATTTAGGCCGCTTATTGCCGTATTGCCGTTATTGCCGTAAATCCCCATAGCGTGCTTGCGGGTGCGTATTAGGCGTGTGCCTGCGCCGTCATGTATGCCTAATTGCCTCTTTTTTATAGTTCCAGTAGTTTTACGGCAATAACGGCAATAACCACCGCCCCCGCCTTGCGGCACAAGGGCTTTTACTCTTGCCGTCAACGGCAAGAGTGCGGCAATGACGGCAATAGCCCCCTGCGCCGTCTCGGCAAGAACGGCAATCAATTTTTAAGCATCGGCAATGCGCTCAAAGCACCTTTGTGACCCGTAGGGGCCAAACCACTGTTTTTTCGGCTGCTCTTTCCAGCCGGGCATTTGCCGCAGAATGGTACGCACCTCGGCGGTGTCCTGCCGTTTCATGCTGCTGCTGTCTTTGCCAAAGCACTCTTGCCAGACCTCCGATACGCAAACCCTGTCCCGGCGCACGGTGCCCACGCCCTTGTTAAACTCATCAGACAACCACATCCTGCGGTCAGACTTGTCCTTGCTCTGCCAGTCGGCCGGCAGCAGGGCCTCCAAATAGGCCTGCACCTCACCGGCGCGTGGGTCATCCTCGGTAAAGTCACTTTGCTGCTCCATTGCGTAGGCTTCAAGGTCCCCCTTGAGGGTCAACGGCTCCCCCTCCTCATAGCGCACCACGGCCTCAGCCCATAGCTGGGTGATGAGGTCGGTGGTGAGGTCGCCCCATACCGTGAGCGCAGCGGGCTGATCGCCCAGTCTCACCGGCCAAAAGCGGCGGTTGCCCGTATCGTCCCGGAGGAATGCAGAGGAGTTTGTGGTGCCGAAAAAAACGCATTGCCGCTTGTGGTCCTCCACCCGCCGCCCGTAGGGAGCGCGGTAGCTGTCCACCTGCTTGCTGATAAAGTTCTTGGTGACCTCAATCTCGGTTTTTCGCATGGCGGCCAGCTCTCCCAGCTCCACCAGCCAAAAGCCCTGGATGCCCTCATAGGCCTCCTTGGTGCCAATGCCGGCAAGGCTATCGGTATACCAGCCGCAGGACATCCGATTGATAAGGGTGGACTTGCCCCGCCCTTGTGGGCCGGCAAGAACAAGCACATAGTCAAATTTGCAGCCGGGGCGCATGATGCGGGCCACGGCCGCTGTAAAGGCCTTGCGGGTGACCGCCCTGGTGTATTCGCTGTCCTCGGCTCCCAGGTAGTCCACCAGCAGGGTATCAAGCCGCTCCACGCCGTCCCAGTCCAGCCCCCGCAGGAAGTCCTTGACCGGGTGGATGGTGTTCATGCGGGCTACGCCGCTCACGGCATCCATGATGCGCTCCTTGCCCACAATGTGGTAGGCAAGCTCAATATACCGCCGTAGCTCGCTATCGTCGGCATCCGTCCAGGCATCCCCGTTGACAGGGTCAAGCACCTCTTTCCACGGCAGGCTGCGGATGCACACCAGCCTATCCTTAAAGGCGTTAAACGCCAGGGTACCCTTTAACAGAGGGTCATTTGATAGGATGATAAACACGTTTTGGATGGTCTGCTCAAAGTTGCCGCGCTTGTCGGCATCAAGCTGGGTTATCCACTCCCGGCTATCCTCCGGGTTATCCGGGAGGTCAAAATCTGCCCGCGCCCGCTCGATGCTCTCCTGCGCCAGCTCCACCTTGACCTTGTCATCCTTGCGGGACAGGTCAATCATGGCCAGATAGGAGGGCAGCCGGTTAACCGGGGTGTCTCCGGGGGCCTCGGTGTCGAGGTCACCAAAGAGGTGGATGCGGACAAGGTCAAAGGCGTTGCACAGCCGCCCGCTGACAGGGTCGGTGGCGTGGTTGGAGTAGGCAAACAGGCTACCATCATAAACCACCAGCCCGCCCGCCGTGGAGCCCCCTGTAAAGGTGTAGCGGTCGCCAGCATCACATTTTGCGTATTTGTCCGGCAAAAAGGTGTCAATGGCATCATCTATGGTATAAGTACGGCAGAACGCCCCCACCACGCCGGGCTTTTCCAGCGGGTCGCCCTGCCGCTTGATGATGGAGTGCCGCACGGTTACCGCGCGGCTGCTCTCCGGCCAGTATGAGGTGTCCCGCCAGTCCGGGTATCTCCCCAGCAGGGCATCCGGGTCAAGCCATGGGCCATCTGCAAAATCAAAGCAATAATCACCATCCGCGCTGGTGCTGGGCCAGTACATGAGCCGCGCGGGCTGGTAGGTGGTATCGTCAAAGAGGTCCATACCCAGGTCATGCGCCAGCATCCGGGTCGCCGCCTGGTACTCATCCCCGGTGACCCTGCGGGTCATGGGGATGAGCAGCCGCAGGCGGGGGCTATCATGGGTGTGCTTGTGGGTAGAGTAGATTGCCGCCGCACAGCCGTAGAACATGGTAACGCTGTCCAGCAGGTCGAGGGTGGCATAGTCGGCATCAAGGGTGATGACAGAACGGTGCTCCAGGTTCTCTGCCTTGCGCCGCCCCTGCTTGAGCCAGCCGCCCACAAAGCCGCCGGTGTCCTTGATGGCATCCTGCTGGGTCTTAGACATCTGGCGGTACTCTGCCAGCGTCTCACGGGTGCGGGTGGTCTCCTTGAGCTGGTCAAGGAAGTCACCCCACAGCAGCGTCTTGTTTTTCCACCTAGCCGCCGTGCGGGAGGCACCCGTGGCAAGCGTTATTTCGCCGTTGTACAGTAATTGCATCGTGGCACCTCCTAATCTTTCATGTAAAAATCGCTCTCAAACCCTGCGGCATTGAGGGGTAGCCCTATGGCCCATGCCGGGGTCTTTGTCATGATTGCCAGGGCATCCTCAAGGCTGCCCTGCCCTATGGGCGTGTCCAAAATAACCTCATCGTGAACGTGCATCACGGTCTCATATCCCGCCGCCCAAAGGGCGCGCATAGCGTCCCGGAGGCAGTCGCGGGCGGTGGCCTGCACAATATTCTCCACCAGCATACCGCCGTAGGTCTTGCGGCGGCCAAAGGACTTGGTCTCCTGGTTCACCCCGGAGTAGGTGATGCCCATCTTGTCAAATTTGGGTTCTGGCTCCAGCCGTGGCTGATAATAGGCCAGCCGCCGCCCGGAGGGCAGTTGAATGAACAGATACCCGCCCTCACAAAAGAATTTCACCCCGTGGGGGAGGGTCACCCGCTCGCCCTGCACGGCGCGGATGGCGGAGGCCTCCACATCGTACCAGTAGCGGACAATGTGGGGGTTGGCCTTGCGCCACCGCTTTACAATGCCGTCCAGCTCCTCCTCCGGGATGCCGCTTTCTAAAGCCCCCATCTTAATCAGCGCGCCCTTTGCCCCCTGGTAACCGCAGGCCAGTGTTGCCACCTTGCCCTTGGGCCGCAGATCAGCGTGGGGCCCGCCTTTTTTGATGTCGTTTTTGTCCAGATGGAACATGATAGCGGCGTTAGCTTCATAGATAAGCCCCTCGCCTCTAAACTCCTCCAGCACCCACTCCTCGCCGGCCAGCCATGCGATAACCCGCGCCTCAATGGCAGAGTAGTCAGCTATGATAAAACGGCAGCCCTTAGAGGGGATAAACGCCGTGCGGATAAGTTGGGAAAGCACAAAGGACGGTGCCCCGAATGCCATTTCAAGCAGGTCAAACTCGCCCCGCTTCACAAGGTCGCGGGCAAGGGCAAGGTCTTTGAGCTTGTTCTGGGGGAGGTTTTGCACCTGTATGAGCCTGCCCGCCCAACGCCCGGTACGGTTTGCCCCATAAAATTGGAGGAGGTTGTGGGCTCGGCCATCCCTGCACAGCCCCCGCTCCATGGCATCATATTTACTCACAGAGGTCTTTGCCAGCTCAGAGCGGATGGTGAGCATCCTGCGGGTGCCGGGCTTAGTGGCAGCGGCCATAAGGTCGGGCATGGCCTCCTTGTTGAGACTGGGGACGGCCACACCCTCCTGCTCCTCCAGCCAGGTCTTGAGCTGGGCGGGGCTATTGGGGTTATCAAGCCCTGTGAGCTGGCTGGCCTCTGCCATAAGCCGCTCGGTATAGCGGGCACTCAGCTCCTGCGCCCGGTGCATGAGTACGGCATCCAGCCGCACCCCCATGTCATTGATGTGCTGGTCTTGCTGCCATGCCTGCCGCTCCTCCTCTGGGATATAAAACCGCTCAAGTCTCCTGCGTATATCGGTCTCAACATCCACATCACGGATGCAGTAGATGCCAAATTTCGCCCAGGCCTCTGGGGCATCCTCCGGGTGGTTGCGTAGCCGGCCACCGTTCACTTTGGTGGGCTTGCAGGGCTTGCAAAAGTAACTGATGAGGTTTTTGCCCTCAGTCATTTTTTGCCTGTCCAGCCCCAGTGCCGCGCCGCATTCTGCCAGTGTACCGGGGAGGCCCATGTTGGCCGCCAGCACCATGGTGCATTGCCACTGTTCCGGGGGCATTGGCTGCTGAAACCAGCGGGCCAGGCAGGTGCGTTCAAAGGCGGCATTGTAGGCTGTTTTAATGGCAGGGTTCACCAGCAAGGCCATAAATTCATCTATCCTGTTTTGGCGATTTTCATAGGCCTCGCCGTACAGTTGAGAATAGAGGTCGGGACCGGCTGCCAGGTCAATGAGCTTGGTGGGGTTGTCATCCACTTTGTAGGCGATGAGCAGCACCTCAAAGTCCTCTGCCTCGGTATAGGGGCGCGCGCCGCTCTTTAGGAGGTCAACACTGGAATAGGTTTCAATATCAACGGCCATTACTTTGGACATTTTGGGCTACCTCCTGACTTGCGGTGTTTCCATGAAGCCGCCACCACTTTCGCTGGTGGCCTCTCTTTCTGGCCACCTTGCAACGGTCGCAGTACGGCCATTTTTCACGTTCCCGGCGGATAATGGTAGCTCCGCAGCGAGTGCAGTATTGCGGCTTAATGCGCTCAAACTCGGTGCAGGCGTCACAGTCCGTGCAGCCGGCTGCGCAGCCCTTGATGTCGTGCCAGTTCATGCACATAAACCGCTGCCAATATGGGTCATAGCCGATGTCGTTCATACGCTTGCGGAGCAGAGCATCCAGTATGGACAGGTCTTTTTTTACCTGCTGACGGGTGCGGGAGATGTAAAATCCATGCTGAACATCCATCTCCGGGGCTCCCATGCCCCAAGGCCCCTCCCCGAGCATTTTTCTCACCTTGTCGGCGTTCTCGGTCAGATAGTCGTTATAAACCTTAGAGCGGACGCACTTCTCCGACCTTCCGACCGCCCTACCGATGGCAGCATAGCTATCACCGTGGCGGATGCCGTCAGTGAGAACCCTAAAATCTTCCGGCGTCCAGCTCCCTCTTTTCCCCGTCAGTTCCATAGCCACAGGTCGGTCTTTGATACCAAGGTCACGACAGCGCCGGGAGATCGCCCCGTGGGAACGCTGCATCATTTCGGAAATCTCTACCCACGAATGCCTTTGCATACTCAAGAGCATTTTCAGCCGCGACTCCTCTGCCGATGTCCACGGGTCTTTCCTCTGAATGGCGTAGGCGGCAAAGTCTTTCTTTCGCTGCTCTGCCACCCACTCGGGTTCTTCGCCCAATGCCAGCGGATCCATTTTTGAAAAGTCAATGAATGAGCGGTTTTTCTCCGCCCACTGCCAAAACTCATTGAGGTAGACCACGCGCCAGGCGCATTTGTCCACTCGCTTTGCGTGAACCGGTAAGCCCCGGTTCTCTACCCAGCTTTTCATTTTGTAGGAATAGGCTGAATTTGTGCCGGTGACGGCGATGACCAGCTGATTGAGGGTGATGTATTCCCCGCCCATAAGCGTGGGGCCAAGTCCCAGCCTTTGCGCCCTTATTCTTATGGCGTTGACGGTGCGGTGCATATTCTTGGCAATAGCAGGCAGGGAGACCGTCCCCCATTTATCCATGAGGTACTCTTCATCGTCGGGCATCCACGGGACTTGATGCCCTATGCGCAGGCGGCGGCGCGCACTGGCCACCGCTCCCAGAGTTCGCCCTAAATGCCCTGCCAGTTCTGCATCGGACTGAGTTTCCCAGTGCTCCCGGATGTATTGGTCATCCTCCGGCGTCCATTTTTTACAGCCCACGGCTACCCTCCTTAAAGAAACGCCGGCCCTCCACCCTGGAGGTAGAGGGCCGGCGTAGTTGTGGTGCTTAGTCGAGTTCGCTAAAATCCTCGCCCTCATAGTCATCATCAAAATCATCCTCGGCGCGGGAGCGGCCAGCCAGGGGCGCACCGTCGGCTACCTTTTGGATGTTGTTGAGACCCACCGCAACGCCATTGCTGCCGGAGGTAGAGAACGGGTAAAAGTTGATGGAGAAACGGCAGTAGCAGCCAGAATAGACCTCGCTGGTGTCCAGGATTTCATGCTTGGCCAGGTCGATGACGCCGGGCCGGTTCTTGCTATTGGCGTTGATAAAGTAGCAGCCCGCAAAGGTCTCATCATCGGGGCGTTCCTCATCGCCATCACGCAGGGGCAGCTTGAGTGCTGCGGGCTTTTTGCCTTTCCACTTGGACTTGATGCCCTCCTGGGTGGCGGCCTCCACAGCCACCTTGATTTTCTTGATGGTGACGATGTCGCTCTTAGGGATGACGATGCAGGCCCCGTACTTGGCCTCTGATACCCCGTCAATGCTGGAGGGGTCCCAAACGTGGGAATAGGACAGGCGGCACTTGTTGGTGATGACCTTGGTGGTGCTCATAGCAGTTTTATCCATGATGTAAAATCTCCTTTATTTCAATGATTGATAGAGTGTTTGAATTTTGGCGGCGCGGGTGTGCGCGGCCTTGGTGGCTTTCAGCCGGGTGGTGAGGGTATTGTTGGCTCTCTTGTCCTTGCCGCTGGAGGGGCTTAATTTCCACCCGTGGGTGTACTCCAACGAGGCAACCCGCCACGCCTCTTTTGTAGTGGAAACGGTGGTGGCCATGTGCTCCTCCAGCACCCGGCAGGCATCCTCATTGCGGTAGTCCGACAGCAGCAGCTTGAACAATTTGCGGATATTCGCTAGGGGCATACTTGGCAGCCGCTCCAGTACAATGGCCGCCTCAAATGAACCATTGCGGATGGTGATAGTGTCAGTCATGGCCATACCCTCAAGTAGCGGGGGCAAGCCCGCCTTCATCCGCAAAGTCCTCAACCGCCTTGGCTGTGGTGTTCAGTTCGGGGCGCTTATCGCTCTCCTCAACAAGAGAGAGTTTGCCTGGCTTTCTGGTAATATAGCCACCCGCCAATTCTTCCAGCTTAGCCTTTCCCACCAGTTTTTGCAGAGCCGTAATACCAAGCAATGCCTTTGGCTCATATATGTCCTTAGCGGAAAAGTTGGCGGTCTTAAGGATTTTTGCAATAGCATTTTCGTTTGCGTAGCATCTATTGCCCTGCCTCTCCACCACCTTGAAGCCGGGGAAATGCGCCCCACGGTTGACAGCGGCATCCCGGGCGTAGGTCTTGACTTGGTCGGCCCAGGTCAGCAGCCCCGGCAGGCGTTCCAGCACGGTGGCGATGTCGGCATTGTCCATGAGTGCGGCATCCTCAAACTCCTTTGCCGCCAGCGCAAGCTGGTAGTCGGCCCGCGCCTTGCAGGTGGCCCCCACCTTGCACCACTTGCACTGGTGGTCTCCGGGGTTAAAAGTTCCCTTGCCGGACCATGCCAGTGCCGCCTGGGGCTTTAGCACCTCCCGCGCCCAGCCCATCAAGTGCTCTACCGTGATGACGGCCGTGGAAATGTTGTCAAGTCGAGGCTGGAAAATGGTCGTGCGGATGGCGGCGATGTCGTAGAACATTTCAAAGGCCAGCAGACAGCCCAGCGCGTAGGTTTTCATCTGGGGGTTGTCCTCTGCGGAAACCGGGATGCCGGCACCATACTTGAGGTCGATAACATCCATGATGCCATCCGCGATGATGACGCAGTCAGCCGTGCCAAAGCCCTCCGGCACATATTCCTCATAGTGGATTTCGTGCTCAATGAAGATGAGGGGGTCTTTGCAGTTCTTCTTGGCCTCTGCCATGCGCTCTGCCACAAAGGTGGCATAGCCGTCCATGTACTCGCCCATCGAGGCGGTATAAAGGGGGTCGGCTTTCACGGTCGCAAGGTCGGCGGCGATGTCCTTGCTCTCCCACGCCTCCCGCAGCAGCAGCTCCCCCATGCGGTGGGCCAGGGTGCCCTCAGTGGCGTAGATGCTGCCCGTGTCCTCCAGCCCCTCCTCCAGCCGTGCGCTGGGGGTACAGAGGAGCCAGCGGTGTGCGCCGGACGGGCCCAGCAGGGCGTGAGCATCAGGCATTGAGCTCACCCAGCCTTTCCATAAACACGGGGTACTGCTCATCGGTGAGCTGGGTCATTCCCGTCACGCCCAGAGCGTTCAAGATAGCCTTGACGGCATCCTTGCCGTGGGCCTCGGCGGCTTGCACCCCCGCAGCGCGGACAGCTTCAAGGGTCAGCGGCTTGGGCTTTTCCGGCGCGGCGGGGGCAGACTTGTCATCCGCAGGGGTGGGAGCCGGCACAGGGGCGGGGGTGGGGTTGTGCCGGCGCGGGGGGGGCACCCTTGCCGCCGGCGGGGGGGGCCCCCGGCCCGGGGGCGGGGGGGCCGGTCTCTGCGGGGGGCTGCTTTTTGTCGGCCTTAACGGGTTTTTCCGGGGCGGCGTGGGCGGTCATCTGGGCCATCAGCGTGGCCAGGTCCTCCAGTGCCTCGGCGGCGGTGGCGGTGGTGATTTTAATCTCAATCATGGGTTTTCTCCTCCTCAATGGTGACGGTGATGCCGTTTTTAGGGTCAATGCCGGCGTTCGTTACATCGCCCTTTTTTAAGTACAGCGTGACCAGATTGCCGGCATCGTCCCGGCGTTCAAAGCGGTAGCAGGTCTTGGTCTCATTCTTGAGGCCCATGTGCAATTTCAGCATTAGGTTGTCCCCTCCTCTTTTTTCGCTACCGGCCGCTTGGCGGCCTCCTTGCGCTCGGCAAAAAGCACATCCGTTATCTCACGCATTTCATCAACAAGGTCTGCGAGATGGCGGTATGCCCCATAAAGAGCATTGCTGTGAGTTTCCTCCGTGGAAGAGCTCTCTCCCGCCATTGCCTCCTGCACTGTACCAACCAATTCAGTTGCACAGCTCATACGAAACTGGAGGTTATCAAGGTCCACAAGGGGGTATTTGTGTTCTCTCATACTTGACATTTCCTTTCGGTAGCCCCATAATCGGGGTGTAGTGTATCAGCGTTTACGTTGATGCCGCCGCCCTTGGTAGTGATGATACCGGGGGCGGTTTTCTTGTTCTCCGGGGCGGTTGGACACTGCCACCAACACCCCCGCCACACCTATGATGGCGAACATAATGCCAAAGCCATGGGGCAGGTCGGCCAGTCCATCGGCACAGAGGGCAACACCAAAGATAAGGATGATTGCAATGGTCTGGAGTATTGCTTGCCGCCTCATACCGCCACCTGCCTTTTTGCAAGCCAGGCCTGGAAAGCCTGCTCATGCACGGGGTCTTTGTAAAATCGCTCTACGGCCTCCAGCACCGTGCTTGCCAGCAGCCGCACCTCCATCTTGGGGATTTCGCCGGGTATCAGCTTGACCTGTTCCAGGGTGCTCACTCCTCTCCTGTCTCGGTTGTCTGCTCTTGCGCCAGCATGGCGGTAACCGGCACCCCAAGCTCTGCTGCAAGGCGGGTGAGGGTCTCCAACGTGGGGCTTGCCCCACGCTTCCACGCCGTTGCCAGGCAACTGCTCAACCCCGCAGAAATAATTACGCTGGTGATGCTCCTGCCTTTTTCGGCACAAAGTTGCTGGAATCGCCGATAGAATGTCGATGCCTTTTCCAAAAAATACACACCTCCCTCTTGACCTATTAGCAAAGTCGTGGTATATTCTATTTATAGAGTTTAAGCGAATATTTACTCGACCTTGCGAAACTCCGGTTTTGCGCGGGTGCTTTTTTGTTCGCAAAATCGAGTTCCTACGGTTATGATAACTCGATAAAGCGAATTAGTCAAGCCCTAAAATTCGTTTTTTAGAATTTTATTTTTTATTGGGAGGACCGCGCTATGTTCATCGACAATTTGAAGGCAGTTTGCTTAAAGAAAGGGACCAGTCCCACGGCGCTGCTCAAGTCACTGGGTATGAGCACTTCCAGCGTGACCTCCTGGAAAAAAGGGGTGGCCCCATCTGTGGGCACTGTATACCGTATTGCGGAGGTTCTGGGGGTGAGCCCCACGATTTTACTGGAGGGGTGGAGTACCGCCCGGCTGGATGATTACAACGCCGGGTATGTTGACCGCATGGAAAAAGACTGGCAAGAGGAAGATGCAGACAAAGAAAACGCGCCCGCCCTCACAAGGAGGAACGAGCGCGACATAGCACATGACCTTGAGGGCATCATGGAAACCCTCGAAAACGAAAAGGCTTTGATGTTTGATGGTGACCCGATGACCGATGCAGCGCGGGACAGCATCATGGCCGCCATGAAATTGGGGCTCCAGGCGGCTAAAATGAAGAACAAGGAGCGGTTCACCCCCAAGAAATACCGCAAGGAGTAAGCATGGATATTAAGGCCCTTGCCAGTAAGCTGGCACAATGCCAGGGCACCCGCAACCCGTTTAAGATTGCCGCTAACTTGGGGTACATCGTCATTGACACCCCTTTAGAGGGCATCCGGGGCTATTATCAATATCTACACCGCTGCCACATCATCTACCTGGATAACAAGCTGGATGAGGGGGCACGGCGGTGGGTATGCGCCCATGAGCTGGGGCATTCCCTCTTGCATAAGGAGTGCAACCGCATTTTCATGGACACCCGCACCCGCATGGTCACCAGCCGCTATGAGAAAGAGGCCGATTGCTTTGCCGTTGACCTACTCTTTGGGGATGATGACCTGCAAGAGCTGCTTGCCTGCCCGATGCCCACCGTGGCATCCTGCCTGGGGGTCAGCTATGACCTTGCGGAATACCGCATGAGCACCGTGAACAGACCCGGCAATTAACCGCCACACGGCGGAATAAAAGGGAGATACACACATGATTGACTTTGAAAACGCCTCTTTTCTGAAACTCAAACCCGTGGACAACGGCACCTTTGCCGCCGCCCTACAACCCATGTTCGTGCCCGGCGAAACCATCACGGGCTCATTTCAAGGCATCCGTGATGGCGTAGTATTTACGGATAAACGCATTTTTTCCATCAACGTGCAGGGTATCACTGGCAAGAAAAAAGACTTTACATCCCTGCCCTACAGCAAAATACAAGCTTTTTCTGTGGAGACTGCCGGCGCCCTTGACCTGGACAGTGAGCTTGAGCTGTGGTTCTCCGGGATGGGCAAGGTTAAGTTTGAGTTTGTCAGCCGCGCCGATGTGGCGGGCATCTGCCGCATGATTTCGGAACGCGTCCTTTGATTTATTGCCGTCTTGCCGTTATTGCCGTAGTTCCTATATTATCCCCGTGCGTGGTGCGTAGGTGGGTGTGAGCACCCATGTATATGCCTAATTGCTCCTTTTTTATAGTTCCAGTAGTTTTACGGCAATGACGGCAATAGTGGCGGCCACCGCCGCCTCCTATCAAGGTTTATCGCATTGCCGATGATGGCAAGAGTGCGGCAAGCGCGGCAATAAAAAAAAAAGACTACCCTGGGGTTGCACCCCCAAGGTAGTCAGCAAGTAGGCCCCGTCACGACAACTTGACCCTCTGCCCCTTTATTGTACCACGCACCGGGGCGGCAGTAAAGGAGAAAACCATGCAAAGAGTAAAAACAAAAACGGCACCCGCGCCGGATGCCTTTGAGCCGTGTATCACCTATTACAGATATTCCAGCCATCGCCAGGGTGAGCAGTCCATTGAGGGGCAGCGGGCAGAGGCACAACGCTGGGCCACAGAGCATGGCTACACCATTGTCCACGAATACATTGACCGGGCCATGACTGGCACCAACGATGACCGCGAACAGTTCCAGCAGATGCTCAAGGATATTGAAAAGCGGACCGTTTCCGTGCTTGTCCTGTGGAAAGTAGACCGCATGGGCCGCAACAAAGAAGAAATAGCCTTTAATAAATACCGTTGCAAAAAGAACGGGGTAAAGGTCATCTACACGGCCGAAAACATACCAGACACCCCAGAGGGCGTTATCCTTGAAAGCGTCCTTGAGGGCATGGCCGAATACTACTCGGTGCAGCTCTCCCAGAACATCCGGCGCGGGCAGCGGGTCAGTGCCAGCAAAGCACAGAGCATAGGCGGCAACCGCCCCTTGGGGTATCGCACCGGGGCAGATAAACGCTTTGAGATCGACCCAGAGGGTGCCGCCATCGTACAGCAGGTTTTCCAGCGGTATGTGAAAGGTGAGACCCAGGCGGAGATAGTAAGCTCCCTCAATGCGCAGGGGCTGCGGACCCTCAAAAAGAAACCCTTTACCCACAACAGCCTCCGAACGATGCTAAAAAATGAGAAGTATATAGGCGTGTATTCCTACAAGGATGAGGTGCGTATTGATGGCGGTGTTCCCACCATCGTTGATGCTGAGACCTTTAGAAAAGCGCAGGAGATGTTGAAAGTGAACAAACGGGTACCCGCCCACAAGTGGGCCAAAGCGGATTATCTTTTAACTGAAAAGCTGTTTTGCGGGAAATGCGGCGGCATGATGACGGGGTATAGTGGCACGGCCCGTAATGGGGATAAACACGCCTACTATGCCTGTTATAACCAGCGCAAAAAGGCCTGTGACAAAAAGGCCGTGCGCAAGGCTTGGATTGAGGACATGGTACTTGGTGCCGCTAAAGATGTGGTCTTTAATGATGAGATGATTGACTTCATTGCCGAAAACACCTATCAGTATTATCTCGCCCAGAACACCGATACCTCCTATACCGATAGCCTGGAAAGCAACCTTGCCCAGGTGGAGGCCTCGCTGGCCAACCTCATCAAAGCGTTGGAGGCCGGCATCTTCAACGATACCACCAAAAAGCGTATGGATGAGCTGGAGGAACAAAAGCGGCAAATACAGGGCGGCCTGGCGCAGAGCAAGCTGCGGGAGGGTCTGCACCTCACCAAGGAGCACATCATCTATTTCTTGCTCCAATTCCGTGAGATGGACCTAGAGGATGTGGAATGTCAGAAACGGCTCATTGCCACTTTTGTCAACTCCGTATTCCTTTACGATGGCGGCGATGTGACCATAACCTTTAATTACAGCGGTGACGGCCGCACCATCACACTCAAAGAGGTAGACGGTGCAAGGGTTTCGGCGGTTCGTCCGCTGGGCGTTAAGCTGCACCAAGTTAAAAGGATAGCACCCCTTGATTGGGGTGCTATTTTTTTATATCTTAACGAGACAGGAGTCGAAAAGCGGCGGAGCGAGACACCGCCGAAGGCGGCGAAATTGATACCAATCAATTTGAAAATTTACTCAATAGCCTTGGTAATGATGGATGGGAAATGGTAAGTGGATTATCGACAAATCGAGGCGGAGGTGCTTCGAAAAGTGTTGTTTGCATATTTAAACGAAAAAAAGATTAAGTGTTTGCTGCATATTATGCGCACAATCTCCCCTGCAACTATTTTGATCGTTCATTCGTTAACCAGATGAAGGGGTATGTGACAAAACAAATTTGTCACTTTCAGTCAGTACAAAAAGAATCGGCTCCTGCAAATTGATTTGCAGGAGCCGATTGCTCATTTTTTATTACTTGTTCATTTCTACAATCATTTCGCCTGTATAGCAGCCGTCCGGGGTCTTGATGAGTACGCCCTGATCTGCCATTGGCACCAGGTACCAGGTCTCTAAATACAAGATTTCATAAGCTGCGCCGGCAAGCTCTTTGGGTGTGAGGGATTTTGTGGTTTCAAGGTAGTTATAGGGGACACGGGTCAGGCCCTCAG
>JAVXKN010000008.1:0-20633 GCA_036647315.1 Oscillospiraceae bacterium
GGATGTCCAATTTTACCGACTTCAACCCCCTAGAGCGGATGGAGGGTGTCACCCTCCGCTATGTGACCGGTCTCCGAGATTTGGGCAGGCCTGACCTCATCATCCTACCGGGGACGAAAAGCACCATGGACGACTTGCGGTGGCTCCGCCAGAGCGGGTTGGAGGGTGCCGTCCTAAAGCACGCGTCGGCAGGCGGTGCCGTGGTGGGCATCTGCGGCGGCTATCAGATGATGGGCGGGCACTTATCCGACCCGGAGGGTGTGGAGAGCGGCGGGGAGCTGGCGGGTCTGGGCCTCCTCCCTGCGGACACGGTGTTTTACAGCGAAAAGACCCGCACCCGGGTGTCCGGCAGCTTTACAGCCACTGCCGGTCTGTTTGAAAGCATGAAAAAAGTCCCCTTTGAGGGCTACGAAATTCACATGGGCCGCACCACCTTGCAGGAGCAGGCCACCCCTCTGGTGACTTTTTCCGACGGGGATGGGCAGACCCATCTGGACGGCGCGGCGGCGGGCAACGTCTGGGGCTGTTACGTCCACGGAATTTTTGACCGGGCGGAGAGTGCCGGTGCGCTGGTGAACTGCCTCCGCCGCGCCAAGGGACTGGCGGATACCGCCGCCACCATGGACTGGGCGGACTACAAAGAACTGCAGTACCACAAGCTGGCGGCAGGCCTGCGGAGTGCCCTAGATATGGAACAGATTTACCGCATTTTAGAGGAGGGGGAATGACCATGAAAGTGACTTTACAGCGGGTGGCACCGGCGGAGATTGAGGCCCGCAGTATGGAGCTTATCACGGCGGAGCTGGGCAATCGCGCATTTCCGGCGGAACAGCTGCCGGTGATTCGCCGGGTGATTCATACCACCGCCGACTTCGACTACGCCGACAATCTGGTGTTTTCCCCTCAGGCTGTGGCCCGTGGCGTCGCCGCCATCAAGGGGGGCTGCACCATCGTCACCGATACCCAGATGGCTTTTTCCGGGGTGAATAAGCGGGTTTTAGAGCGGTTCGGCGGAAAAGCGGTGTGCTTCATGTCGGATGCCGACGTGGCGCAGGAGGCAAAAGAGCGGGGGGAGACCCGTGCCACTGTCTCCATGGAGCGGGCGGCACAGCTTGGGGGCCCGCTGATTTTCGCGCTGGGGAACGCCCCCACGGCACTGGTGCGCCTGTGTGAGCTCATAGAGGCGGGGAAGCTGATGCCGGAGCTGGTCATCGGCGTGCCGGTGGGATTTGTAAACGTGGTGGAGTCCAAGGAACTGCTGCTGACCGAGCAGGTACCCTACATTGTGGCACGGGGGCGCAAGGGTGGCAGTAATGTGGCGGCGGCCATCTGCAACGCCCTTCTGTATCTGGCCTCCGAGGGTGCGCGGGAATGAGTGAGAAACAAGCGGTTCTGGCGGTCTCCTTCGGCACCAGCCATCTGGACACCTTAAAGGTGACTATCGAGGCCATCGAAAACGATTTGGCGGCAGCCTTTCCCGAATACACCCTCCGCCGCGCCTTTACCAGCGGGGTAATTTGCAAAAAGCTGAAAGAGCGTGACGGGCTGGAGGTTGACAGCGTTTCCCAAGCACTGGAACGGCTGGCGGGGGAGGGGTACACAGCGGTGATTCTCCAGCCCAGCCATGTGATTAACGGCGAGGAATACGACAAGCTTTTGGCCCAGGCGCGGCCCTTTGTCCCGCGGTTTGAGAGCCTCAAAATCGGCGCGCCGCTCCTCACAACTTTAGCGGACTATTACGCCGTAGCCCAGTCGCTGTTCGGGGAACTGCCGGAGTTGCGGGAGGACACCGCGCTGGTGTTCATGGGTCACGGCACCGCCCATCTGGGGAACCCGGCTTACACCCAACTGGAATATATCTGCCACGATTTGCACCGGCAGGATATTCTGCTGGCCACCGTGGAGGGGTACCCAGACTTTGACGCGCTGGTGCGCCGACTTGAGGAGCGGCCCAAAGTACGAAAAATTCAGCTGGCCCCCCTGATGATTGTGGCGGGGGACCACGCGAAAAACGATTTGGCGGGGGCGGAGGCAGCGTCTTGGTACAGCCGTCTGACCGCGCTGGGCTATGAAGTCTCCTGCAATCTGCGGGGCTTGGGTGAATACCCCGCCCTGCGGGGGCTTTTGGTGGCCCACGCCCAAAATGCCCCGGAATACTGCTGTTGAAATCGGGCGTTCTGCCTGTTTTCAGATAGGATAGGGTGACCCGAAAGGGGCCTAACAGAGAAGTCGGGTGAAAGTCCCGCGCAGTCCCGCTGCCGTAAGGGGGAGCATCGGTACAATGATGCCACTGGGGGAAAAAGGAGCCCTGGGAAGGCGTATTGGTGCCATGAACCTAAGCCGGAAGAACTGCCCTATCTATAACCAAAACCTACGAGTGATAGGAAAAGGAGTCAAAAACGATGAAAAAACGAACAAACCGTATTCTCTGCACCCTCGCTGTGGCGGTGGGCCTTGTGGGCATCACCACTATGGGAGCCTCTGCCATGCACATCGCCGAGGGATTTTTACCGCCCCTGTGGGCGGCACTGTGGGGGGCCATCTGCGTCCCCTTCGTGGTGGCGGGCTTTCTCTCCATTAAGAAAAAGATTGAAATCTCTCCCAAGGCCAAAATCATGCTTGCCATGTGCGGGGCCTTCGCCTTCGTCCTCTCCGCGCTGAAAATTCCGTCCTTTACCGGCTCTTGCTCCCACCCCACCGGCGTGGGTCTGGGTGCCATCCTCTTTGGGCCGACAGCCACCACCGTTTTGGGGCTGATTGTCCTGATTTTTCAGGCACTGCTCCTGGCCCACGGCGGCATTACCACCCTGGGTGCCAACGTCTTCTCTATGGCTATCGCCGGCCCCTTCGCCTCCTATTTCATCTTCAAGGGCCTGCAGAAGCTGAAAGCCCCCACATGGCTGGCGGTGTTCTGCGCCGCCACCCTGGGCGATTTGTTCACCTATACGGTAACGGCTCTCCAGTTGGGCATCGTCCACGGCGGCATTGGGAAGATGCTCACCATTTTCGCTGTGACCCAGATTCCTCTGGCCATTGCCGAGGGACTGCTCACCGTGGTGGTCTTTAACGTACTGGAAAAATACAGTGCCCGTGAGCTCCGCGAGCTTGCGGTACTGCGCTAAGGGGGAAACGAAGATGAAAGTTTGGCAAAAAAATACGATTTTAGTGATTTTAGTGATTCTGCTGGCGGCCCTCCCGCTGTGGCTGGCCCGTGACGGGGAATTTGGCGGCGCGGACAGCATCGCCGCTGACACGGTGCTAGAGGACAATCCCGACTATGTGGTGTGGTTCGAGCCGCTGATGTCACCCGCCAGCGGCGAGGTGGAGTCCATGCTCTTTGCCACCCAAGCGGCACTGGGTGCCGGCGTGGTGGGCTTTGCACTGGGCCGCATTACATCGAAAAAACCGGAGGAAGATTTGAAGAAATGATTGGAACAGACCGCTACGCTTACCTCTCCAAGCTGCGCCGCACCGCGCCCATTCCAAAGCTGTGCGTCACCTTTACCGCCACGCTGGTCTGCCTGTGTTGCGACAGCTTGTCGGTGGGTCTCTGCACCCTTTTGGCAATGAGCGTGGCTACGGTGTGCCTTGGCGGGGTGAGGGTGGGGGTTCTGCTCAAATTCTTTCGGGTACCCTTGCTGTTTCTGGCGTTGGGCTGTATCACCATTTTACTGGAGGCGGCCCCGCCGGGAACCGCAATGCTTCTGGCAGTCCCAGTGGGGAACAGCCTCTGGGGCATCTCCATGGCGGGGCTGTGGCAGGGGCTTCGCATCTTCGCAAAGGCCATGGGGGCCATTTCCTGTATGTATTTCCTCGCGCTGAACACCCCCATGACCGACCTGACGCTGGCGCTGGAAAAGCTCCATGTGCCCAAGCTCTTTGTGGAGCTGATGGAGCTGATATACCGCTTCATTTTCGTCCTGACGGAGGCCATGGGCAGTATTCGAGTGGCCCAGGAATCCAGACTGGGCTACGGCAGTTTCAAAAAATCCCTCCGCTCTGCGGGTACGCTGTGTTCCATGGTGTTCCTGCGGGCGTGGAAGCGGGGGGACCGGGTTTATTCCGCATTGGAGGCACGGGGCTACACCGGCAGCCTCACCACCCTCTCCGCCGCCTATACCCCCGGAAACGGGCTCTATGGGCTGGCGGCAGGGGTGGCACTCCTCCAAATTTTAGTCTTTTTCGGTGAAAGGATGGTGCTGGGATGAGTATCGCATTGGAGGCCAAGAGCCTTTTTTATACCTATGAGGACGGCACTGCCGCCCTAGACGGCATCTCCTTTCGGGCGGAAAAGGGAAAAATGACCGGCATTTTAGGGGGCAACGGAGCCGGAAAATCCACCCTCTTTCTCAACCTCAACGGAGTGCTCACCCCAAACAGCGGCACGGTACTTTTGGATGAAAAGCCGGTGGTTTACAGCCGAAAAGGGACTTTAGAGGTGCGGCGTAAAGTGGGCATCGTCTTTCAGGACCCGGACGACCAGCTTTTTTCTGCGGATGTGTATCGTGATATTTCCTTCGGCGGCGTGAATTTAGGTCTTCCCGAGGAGGAAGTCCGCGCCCGGGTTGAGCGGGCCATGGAGCGCACCGGCGTTACCGCCCTGCGGGAGAAACCCACCCACGCCCTGTCCTTCGGGCAGAAAAAGCGGGTGGCTATCGCGGGGATACTGGTGATGGAGCCGGAGGTTATGATTTTAGACGAGCCCACGGCGGGGCTGGACCCCCAGGGTGTCAGCGATATTATGAAGCTGCTCACCGAACTGCAGGAGCGGCTGGGGATGACCATTCTGCTTGCCACCCACGATATGGACATTGTCCCCCTTTACTGTGACTACGCCTATCTGATGAACGGCGGGCGCATGGTGTTGGAGGGAACGCCGGCGGAGCTCTTCGCCCAGCCGGACATTTTGCGGGAAAATCATTTGCGGCTGCCCCGGATAGCCCATCTCATGGAAATTTTGCGCAAGCAGGACGGTTTAAGCGTAGACCCCTCCGCCGCCACCATCGGTGCGGCACGGCGGGAAATTTTGCACCAGTTGGAGGAACAGGCATGACAGAGGGACGTTTATACGGCATCGGCGTAGGCCCCGGTGACCCGGAACTGCTGACGCTGAAAGCAGTGCGGCTGTTGGGCGAGGCGGATATTATCGCGGTGCCCGACAAGGGAACCGGCGAAAAAACCGCGCTGAACATTGTAAAGGACTTCGTAGTTGGCAAGGAACTGTTATACTGCCCCACCCCCATGGTGCGGGACGGTGCCCGGCTAGAGGCCTGTTATGAGGAGATTGCCGAGCAAATCTGCGGGCTTTTGAAAGCGGGCAAGACGGTGGCGTTTATTACCTTAGGCGACCCCACGGTGTATTCCACCTACATTTACGTCCACAAAAAGGTGCTGGCCCGTGGCTATGGGGCGGAGCTCATTCCCGGCGTTCCCTCCTTCTGCGCGGTGGCGGCGGAGCTGGGGGTGTCCCTCTGCGAGGGGGGAGAGCGGCTGCTGGTGGTGCCCGCCTCCTATGAGGGGCTGGACGAGGCTCTGGACTTTTCCGCCAGCCGGGTGTTTATGAAGTCGGGCAAAAGCCTTCCTACGTTAACCAAAAAACTGGAGGAGCGTGGCCTGCTGGAAAACGCCTCCATGGTGTCCAACTGCGGCATGGAAAACCAGCGGGTCTATGAGCATCTGGCAGATTTGCAAGACGGCGAGGGCTATTTTTCCGTGGTGCTGGTGAAAGGAGAGGGGAAATCATGAATTTACTGATGTCCGGGCTTGATTACAGTCTGGCCCCCATTGCTCTGCGGGAAAAGCTGGCCTTTACGAGAAGTCAGGCGGGCGAGGTGGCGGCGGCATTGCGGGATCGTTTCCCCGGCGTTTTGGGCTGTGCCATCATCTCCACCTGCAACCGCACGGAGCTTTACCTCTCCTGCTGTGAGGGGTTGCAGTTAAACCCCGGCGAGGCTCTCTGCACCGCCGTGGGTCAGGACTATTCCCCCTACGCCCACGCCTTTGTCCTCCGCAAGGGGGAGCCGGCGGCGGAGCACCTGATGGAGGTGGCCTGCGGGCTGTGCTCACAAATCTGGGGCGAGGACCAAATCGTGGCCCAGGTGAAAACCGCCATCGCCACCGCCCGTGAATTCGGGACAGCGGACGCGGTGCTGGAAACCCTGTTTCGCACGGCGGTCTCCGCCGCCAAATCGGTGAAAACCGGCCTCCACCTCAGCGCCATTCCCACCTCGGCGGCGGCTCAGGCCGTTGAGGTGTTAGGTCAGCGGGCGGGGAGCCTCGACGGCAAAAAGGCACTGATTATCGGTAACGGCGAGATGGGCCGTCTGGCGGCAAGTCTCCTCCGTGAGGCAGGGTGCGCCGTCACCGTCACCCTGCGCACCTACCGCCATGGGGAAACCGTGGTGCCCTGCGGGTGCAGTGTGGTACCCTACGAGGGGCGGTATGAGGCCATGGAGCAGAGCGATTTGCTCCTCTCCGCCACCACCAGTCCCCACTATACCGTCACAACGCAGGAGCTTTCCGCCCTCCGTCGGGTGCCGCCGCTGTTGGCAGATTTGGCAATCCCCCGGGACATTCAGCCGGAATGTGGCCGTTTGCCGGGGGTGACGCTCCTCAACATGGACGATTTGGGCGTGACGGCGGTGCGGGAAATCCCCGTACAGGTGGCGGAGATTTTGGAGCAGCACATGGAGCGGTTCCGCCAGTGGGCGGATTACAGAGCCTATCTGCCGGTGCTGGAGCAGCGGAAAGAGACCATCACCGGGCGGGTGCTAGAGGGCGACTGCGCCGCCATGGACAGCGAGGAACTGGCGGAATACGCCGTGGGCCGTGCTGTGGAGCTGTTGGCGGGAGGCATGAAGGAAAAGCTGAACGCCACCGACCTACTGCGGTGCGAGGAGAAAATTCGTACCCACAACGGCGGCCGCGCCGACACCGAGAAGGGGGAGGAAGTCGTTGCATTTTCCGCTGTTTGTTGATTTAGAGGGCAAAAAAGTAGTGGTGGTAGGTGGCGGAAAAATCGCCTGCCGCCGCATGGCTGTTTTGCTGCAGTTTGGCGCGCAGGTCACGGTGATTGCGCCGGAATTTCTGGGGAATCCCCAGGGGGTTCTTTGGGAAAAACGCCCCTACGAACCCGGCGATTTGGCGGGTGCCTTTTTGGTTATCGCCGCCACCGATGTGCGTGAGGTCAACCGCCGTGTGGGGGCGGATGCAAGTCTCCTACAGATTCCCGTCAGCGTGGCGGACTGCAGAGGGGAATGTACCTTTCTCTTCCCGGCAATCTGCGCCGGGAAAGGCCTGATGGCCGGGGTGATCTCCGAGGAGAACAATCACGATAAAACCGTGCAGGGGGCCATCGCCCTGCGCAAAGCGTTGGAGGAATTACCATGAAAATCATCAGAGTAGGCAGTCGGGAAAGCCAGCTTGCGGTGGTGCAGTCCCAGCTGGTTATCGCCGCCATCCACAAAACGGACCCCGCCCTTTCCGTGGAACTGGTCACCATGAAAACCACCGGCGACAAGATTTTAGACCGCACCCTAGATGAGGTGGGGGGCAAGGGTCTATTTGTCAAGGAGCTGGACGCGGCACTGCTGGCGGGTACGGTGGACGTGACCGTACATAGCTGTAAGGACCTGCCCATGGAGACCGACCCCCGACTGCCCTTAGTGGGCTTTTCCAAGCGGGAGGACCCCCGGGATGTGCTGGTACTGCCGGAGGGCGTGACAGAATTGGACACCACAAAGCCCGTGGGCTGTTCCTCCCAGCGGCGGACGCTGCAGCTTCATAAATTGCTGCCGGACTGCGCCGTCACCTCGGTGCGGGGCAATGTGCAAACCAGACTGCGAAAGCTGGACAGCGGCGAGTATTCCGCGCTGGTGCTGGCTGCCGCCGGACTGAAACGGTTGGGTCTGGAGGGGCGGATTAGCCGCTATTTTTCAGTAGCCGAAATGCTCCCCGCCGCAGGGCAGGGGGTCTTAGCGGCCCAGATGCGCGCCGGTGAGGACTGTGACTATTTGCGCGGATTTTTGGACGAGGAGGCCACCCTCTGCGTCACGGCGGAGCGCGCCTTTGTGAAAGAGATGGACGGCGGCTGTTCCTCCCCCATCGGGGCCTACGGCGTTTTGCAGGGCGACGAACTGACCTTAGAGGGCATGGACGCAAGTGGCAATCGTGAGACCATTTCCGGGGACAAAGCCCAGGCGGAAAAGCTGGGTGTCACGCTGGCACTGCGGATGAAAAAGCAGGTGGCGGCGGTATGATGGGAACTGTGATTTTAGTGGGCGCAGGCCCCGGCGATCCGGGTCTGCTCACCGTCAAGGGCCGAGAGGCCATTTTGCAGGCGGAGGTGGTGGTGTACGACCGACTGGTGAGTGAGGGCGTTTTGGCCCTCATCCCCCCCAGTGCCGAAGCCATCGACGTGGGCAAGCAGGCGGCAAACCACAAGGTGCCCCAAGAGGGCATCAACACGCTTTTATTGGAAAAGGCTTTGGAGGGTAAGCGGGTAGTGCGGCTGAAGGGCGGCGACCCCTTCCTCTTTGGCAGAGGCGGCGAGGAACTGGAACTGTTGGAGGAGCATGGCGTCCCCTTTCAGGAGGTGCCCGGCGTCACCTCCGCCATCGCCGTTCCCGCTTACGGCGGCATCCCCGTCACCCATCGGGACTGCACCTCCTCACTGCACATCATCACCGGCCACCAGCGTGCGGGCAAAGAACTGGACATCGACTTTGAAGCCTTGGTGCGGACAAAGGGCACTCTGGTGTTTCTCATGGGGGTTGCCGGTCTCCCCGCCATCTGCGCCGGCCTCATAGCGGCGGGGATGGACAAAAACACCCCCGCTGCCATCGTGGAGCGGGGCACCACCCCCGCCCAGCGGCGGGTGGACGCTACGGTGGGTACCCTTGCAGACGCGGCGGTAGCGGCAAAGGTGGAAAGCCCCGCCATCAGCATTGTAGGCCCGGTGTGCGCACTGGCAGAACGGTTCGACTGGTACGATAAACTGCCCATGAAGGGTAAGCGCGTGGTGGTGACGAGGCCCCGTCAGCGGGCGGGCACTCTGTCAGACCGACTGCGTGCCCTGGGGGCAGACGTGGTGGAATACCCCTGCATCGAGACAGTGCCCCGGGTACCCTGTCCGGCCATGACGGCGGCACTGGGTCAGATGGAGCATTACAAATGGCTGGCCTTTACCAGCCCCGCCGGTGTGGAGGCCTTTCGGGACGAATTGGAGCGGTTACATTTGGACGCCAGAGCGCTGGGCAAGGTGAAGCTGGCGGCCATTGGCCCCGGCACCGAGCGGGAACTGAAAGCCTGCGGTCTGCGCCCCGACTATCTCCCGGAAATTTACGACGGCGAGCATCTGGGCCAAGGGTTGGCGGCGCGGGCGGACGGCCCTGTGCTGATTTTGCGGGCGGAGCTGGGGACAGAGCAGCTCACCGCCGCGCTGGACACCGCGGGCATCCCCTACGACGACATTGCCGTCTACGACACGGTGTACGAAAACCCCCAATCCGCAGAACTGCGGGAGGAGCTGAACGCCGGTAAAGTTGCCTTTGTCAGCTTTACCAGTGCCTCCACCGTCCGGGGCTTTGTTCACTCCATTGGCGAAGATTTTGCGTTTAACACAGTCACCGCCGCCTGCATCGGGGCTCAAACCGCCCAAGCGGCGGGGGCATACGGCATGAAATGTCTGGTGGCAAAAGAGGCCACCATGGAGGCACTGACGGCACTGATGATAGAGAGAAAGGAAGTTATTTAATGGAACTCATCGAGAGACCCCGGCGGCTGAGAGGCTGTGATAGCTTGCGGCGGATGGTGCGGGAGACAAGAGTATCGGCGGACAGCCTCATCTACCCCATTTTTGTGGATGAAACCCTCCACGGAAAACGCGCCATAGACGCGCTGGAGGGCCAGTTTCACTACGGCGTAGACACCGTGTGTGAGGCGGTGGCGGAGTGTATTCAGGTAGGCGTGGGGCGGTGCATTTTGTTTGGACTGCCGGCGAAAAAGGACCCGCTGGGCTCCTCCGCCTGGGATAAAAACGGCGTGGTACAGCAGGCCATTCGGGCCATTAAAAAGACCTATCCGGACTTTTACGTCATCACCGACGTGTGTATGTGCGAGTACACCGACCACGGCCACTGCGGTGCCCTCTGCGGCCATGAGGTGGATAACGACAGAACCCTAGAACTCCTGTCCAAAACCGCCCTCTCCCATGTACAGGCGGGCGCGGACATGGTGGCCCCCTCAGACATGATGGACGGCAGAGTGGGTGCCATTCGGAAAACGCTGGACGAAAACGGCCACCAAAACACCCCCATTATGGCCTACTCCGCCAAATACGCCTCGGCGTTTTACGGCCCCTTCCGTGAGGCGGCAGGCTCTGCCCCCTCTTTTGGGGACCGCAAGGGCTATCAGATGGACCCCCACAACCGCAAGGAGGCACTGAAAGAGTGCGCCCTAGACGCGGCGGAGGGGGCGGATATTCTCATGGTAAAGCCCGCCCTGTCCTACTTAGACGTGATTCGCGAGTGCTCCGATGCCTTCAATCTGCCCATGGCCGCCTATTCGGTGTCCGGGGAGTACGCCATGGTGAAAGCCGCCGCCAAGGCGGGGCTCATTGACGAATATCGGGTGATGTGCGAGAGCGCCATCTCCATTTTCCGAGCGGGCGCGGACATTCTCATCACCTACTACGCCAAGGAACTGGCCCAGGCCATGACAAAGGGGGACATCGGCTAATGAACACCTCAGAAGAACTTTTTTCAGCGGCACAAAAGGTGCTCCCCGGCGGGGTCAACTCCCCGGTGCGGGCTTTTCGCGCCGTGGGTATCACCCCCCGATTTATTGCTCGTGCCGACGGCGCACACATATACGACGTAGACGGCAAGGACTACATCGACTACGTCTGCTCCTGGGGCCCCATGATTTTGGGCCACAATCACCCGGTGATTCGTCAGGCGGTGGAGCAGGCGGTAAAGGACGGCCTCTCCTTCGGCGCGCCCACAGCCCGTGAGGTGGAGATGGCACAGCTGATGGTGGAGCTGGTGCCCAATATTGAAATGGTGCGGATGGTAAGCTCCGGCACCGAGGCCGTCATGTCCGCTCTGCGGCTGGCCCGGGGTGCTACCGGCCGTGAAAAGCTGATTAAATTTGAGGGCTGTTACCACGGCCACTCCGACTGTATGCTGGTGAAGGCCGGTTCCTCCGCGCTGGCAGGTGGCTGTGCCAGCTCCGCCGGTGTGCCGGTGGGGACTGCCCGCGACACCCTCACCGCCCAGTATAACGACCTCCACAGCGTGGAGGTGCTTCTGGACGAGAACCCCGGTCAGGTGGCGGCCATCATCGTAGAGCCGGTAGCGGCAAACATGGGCGTGGTGGCCCCGGCGGAGGGCTTTTTGCAGGGACTGCGTACCCTCTGTGATAAGCACGGAGCCCTGCTGATTTTCGACGAGGTGATTACCGGCTTCCGTCTGGCCCGGGGCGGCGCGCAGGAGTATTTCGGGGTGAGAGCCGACCTTGTGACCTTCGGCAAGATTATCGGCGGCGGCATGCCGGTGGGTGCCTACTGCGGCAGTCGCGCCCTCATGGAACAGGTGGCACCCTGCGGGCCGGTGTATCAGGCGGGAACCCTGTCGGGAAACCCCATCGCCATGGCGGCGGGTCTTGCCCAGCTGCGGTATCTGCAGGCCCACCCGGAGGTGTACACCGTCATTGAGGACTACGCCGTTCGTCTGGCGGACGGTCTGCGGGACATTGCCCGGGAAATGGGTCTGCCCGTTCAGGTGAACCAAATCGGTTCCCTCCTGTCCCCCTTCTTCACGGCAGAAGCGGTAACCACTTGCGCCCAGGCCCAGACCAGCGACCTGTCCCGCTACGCCCGATACTTTGGCGGGATGTTGGCGCGGGGCATTTCTCTGGCACCCGCCCAGTTTGAGGCCATGTTTGTCAGCACCGCCCACAGCGAGGCAGACTTTGCAAAGACCCTAGCGGCTACCCGGGAGGTATTCGCGGGGCTGCGAGAATAACAACAAAAAAGGAGCGGCTGCACTGCAGCCGCTCCTTTTTATGCTCAAATTAGTAGATGATTTCACATCCGGCGGCGGTGATGACGCGCTGGATTTCCGGGGCCGGTGCCTTGTCGGTAATGACGGCCTGCAATTCTCCAAATTTGCAGAGACGGTGGAAATAATGAGTGCCGAATTTTGTAGAGTCGGCGAGGAGAATGGTATGTTTGGCCTTGCGAATCATGTGCTGCTTAATGCGCGCCTGCTCCAAATCTGCCTCAAACGCACCATCGGCATCAATGCCCCGGCAGGAGACGAAGGCGAGGTCCGCCTTCAAGTTTTGCATAAAATCTCCCGCTGACTCACCCAGCAGCGTGGCATTGCCCTTGCGGAGATGGCCGCCGGTGATGTAGGTTTCGATATGGTCACAGTTGTTGAGCACCAGTGCCGTGGCGATGCCGTTGGTGACGACGGTGATATTGCGCAGCTTCTCCAGCATGGGGCAGAGCTTCATCACGGTGCTACTGGAGTCCAAAAAAAGCGACATGCCGTTGGCCAAAAAATCCCTTGCGATTCCGCAGATATACTCTTTTTCCGCCACGCTCACGCTTTCACGGAAATGGGAGGAATAGTCCACCCCGGTGCCTACCACAAAGATAGCACCGCCCCGTACCCGCCGTACCGAACCGGTTTTTTCCAAGTCCATAAGATCCCGCCGCAGAGAGGAGGGGCTGCAAAAAAGTGCCTGACAGAGTTGCTGGGTGGACATTTTCTTATGGGTGGACAGTAAATCCATAATGCGATCCGTGCGTTCCATACAGCACACATCTCCCCTTTGAACGATTTTGAATGATTCTGAACAGAGTATAACATAAAAAATGCAAAAGAGCCAACTCTTTTTTCACACATTGACTAAAATCTTTCAAACTGATACCCTAAAGTTGTTCAAAACGCAGATAGAGCGCTCTGTTTTGCGTTGGGATGGATGAATTTTAGAAATCAGGAGGGACACATTATGAAAAAACTTGTTTCGCTCACACTTGCAGTCTGCATGGCACTGACGCTTGTTGCCTGCGGCCCCAAGGCACCGGCCCCCGATGCGGATACTACCCCCGACACTGCCGACAAAGTAACACTCTCCTATTGGTCCACATGGAATGAGGCCGAGCCCCAGGGCGCGGTAATCAAGGAAGCCGCCGCCGCATACATGGAAAAGAACCCCAACGTAACCGTGGAGATTAACTGGCAGGGCAGAGACCTGAACAAAATCATCGGTACCAAGCTGGGTGCCGGCGAGAACATTGACCTTTTTGACGGTCCTACCAACGTCATCATGCCCGCCGCTTTGGATTATGCGGCAGACCTGACCGAGTTCTTCGGCAAGACCTACGACACCACCGGCGATAAGGCCTATCAGGACGTGGTGCTCAACGCCACCGTAGAGACCGCCAAGACCTATTCCCGTGATGGCGAGATTAACGGCGTGCCCTATCAGCCCTTCGTCCAGTGCTTCTTCTACAATAAGGACCACTTTGAGAAGGCCGGCATTACCGAGCTGCCCGCCTCTTGGGAAGAGTTCCTCACCGCCTGCGAAAAGCTCAAGGCCGCGGGCTATGCACCCCTGACCTGTGACGATGCCTATATGTGCGCGCTGCCCGGTTATTATCTGGCCCGTGCCAAGGGTAGCGAGTGGGTTTCTAAGCTGGTTACAGAGAACAGCGATGAAATGTGGCAGGACCCCGCCGTTTTAGAGATGGCGCAGGCCTATGCAGACATGGCAGGCAAGGGCTATTTCCATGCGAACACCGCCTCTAATATCTTCCCCGCAGGTCAGCAGGACTTGGCCAACGGTGCCGTCTCTATGTACTTAAACGCCACTTGGCTTGTCAACGAGCTGATGCCCGTTACCGGCCCTGAATTCCCCTGGGGTCAGATGCACTTCCCCACCACCCCCAACGGCGCAGGTGCCGCAAATTCCGCCAACTACGCAAGCCAGGTGTTCATGGTCAACAAGGACTCCAAGAACATTGAAGAAGCCTTCCGCTTTGCCGTTTACCTCACCACCGGCGAGTGGGACAGCAAGCTGGCCGAGAGCACGTTCAGCGTTCCCGCAGGCGTGAACAGCGACTGGCCTGTCCAGTTGGCTGATGCGAAGGAAGTCTTTACCTCTATCACCGAATGGTCCCCCTGGTCCGGCGGTATTGAGGATAACGGCGACTTAGCCGCCAGCATCCGCACCGGCTTTACGGAGCTGATTAGCGGCAAAATCACCCCCGAGCAGTTTGTCCAGCGCATGGTCGAGCTGTAAGTTTTCCAATGATTTCGCAAACCGCGGGACGGCTCCCTCAAGGCGGCCGCCCCGCGGTACCCCAGCAAAATTGCCTTCAGTGCCAAAATCCTTTGGCGTTGAAGGCAATTCTGTCGGGGCAGCTATTTAGGGAGGTGTCTTCGTGAAAAAGAGCAAAAAAACTCTGTTCATTTTTCTAGCCCCTGCCGTTATTTGCGTCTGCGTGATGTTCCTTTACCCGGTGATTGTCACGGTGGGAATGAGCTTCAATAGTTTGGAGAACATCGCGTCCCCCATGAGCACTTGGCAGTTTGCGGGTCTGGAAAACTATAAAACCCTGTTTTCCACCCGCCTATTTCTCACCTCGCTGAAAAATCTGTTGGGTATCTGGCTCATCGGCGGGGTATTTGCCCTCACCTTCTCCACGGTTTTTGCCGTGATTCTCACGTCCGGGGTCAAGCTGAAGGGCTTTTGGCGGTCAGTGATTTATCTGCCCAACGTGATTTCCGGGGTGGCGATGGGTACCATGTGGGTGCAGTACGTTTACAGCTCCAAATTTGGACTGCTGAAAACCCTCTTTGAATCCCTGGGTCTTACCAAGCTGGCCGCCATCCAATGGACGGCCCCCCAGAGCATTTTCCTCTGCATGGTCATCGCCTTCTCCTTCGGCGTGGTGGGGTATTTTATGCTGATGCTCATCGCGGGCATCGAGCGCATCCCCGTCTCCTACCACGAGGCCGCTATGCTGGAGGGTGCGGGTATTTGCCGCCGCTTTGTCACCATCAGTCTGCCGCTGCTCACCGATGTGATTAAGTCAATTATCACCCTCTGGACCGTTACCGTGGTGGGCTTTTTCGTCTGGTCACAGATGTTTACCCCCTTCGATTTGGCAGAGGGCACGGTAAGTCCCATGGTCTATATGTATCAGTTGGTGTTCGGCAGCAGCATGGGCAGTGCCCAGCGCAACATCGGTGCCGGCGCGGCGGTGGGTGTGGTGCTGACCCTCATTGTCATTGGCGTATTCACCATTGTAAACATCTGCATCAAGGATTCCAAATACGAATTTTAGGGGGCGTGTGTCATGACTAGAAGTACAAAGCTTATGCTGAAAAGGCAAGCGCGGCTCACCCCCGGTTATGTTCTGATGATTGCGTGGACAGCATTTACGGTGGCTATGGTGGGCTGGGTCGTGCTTGCCTCTTTCTCCTCCACAAAGGAGATTTTCAACGGTACCATGCTCCAATTTTCCAGCGGTCTGCATCTGGATAACTATGCCCGGGCACTGTTTTCCCACAATGTGGCGGACTATTTTGTCAACTCCCTGATTTACACCGTTGCCGCCTGCGTGGGTGTCATTTTCATCGGTGCCCCTGCGTCCTACGCTTTGGCGCGCATCAAGTTTCGGGGCAAAAAGCCCATTTTGAACCTGCTGATTGTGGGGATGAGCGTCCCCATGGTGATGATTATTCTGCCCCTCTATTCCTCCCTCTCCAAGCTGGGGCTCACCAATAACCGCCTGGTGGTCATTCTCCTCTACATCTGCATGACGGTGCCCTTCACGGTCTTTTTTCTTTACAGCTTTTTTCTCTCCCTCCCCGGTGACTTCGAGGAGGCAGCCGCCATTGACGGCTGCGGCCCCATCAGAACCTTTTGGCAGATTATGTTTCCCCTGGCACAGCCCGGGGTGATTACCGTGCTCATTTTTAACTTTATCACCATTTGGAATGAGTATTTCCTCTCCTACATTCTCATTGATGATGCCAAGTATAAGCCCGTAGCGGTGGGACTTTACTCCATGGTGCAGTCCATGAAATATTCCGGCGACTGGTCTGCCATGTTTGCCGCCGTGGTGGTGGTTTTCCTGCCCACCTTCCTGCTCTACCTGTTCCTGTCCAACAAAATCATCGCCGGCATTACCGGCGGTGGTGTAAAGGGCTAACCTTGAAGGGAGAATTTCTGATGAATCCAACTGTTGAACCGAGAATTACCGCCTTTGCCCGGCGTGGGTTCGGGCTTTTTGTCCACTATGGTGCCTATATTCAGTATGAAAACGGCGAATGGGCGATGAATCTGCGCCACCACGACCCCGCCCAATACGAGGAGAAGGCGTTGGCCTTTGATTACAGCAGCTTTAACGCCGCCAACCTCATTGCCGCCGCCAAATCCGCCGGCGCGCGGTATATCACCTTTACCACCCGGCATCACGACGGTTTTTCCCTCTATGACACCCGTGGCCTCACCGATTATGACGTGATGCACACCCGCGGCGGGAAGGACATTGTAAAGGAATTTACCGATGCCTGCCACGCCAGCGGCATCATGCCCTTTCTCTACCACACCACGGCGGACTGGCATCACCCCGCCTTTGAAAACGACTTTCCCGCATACCTCAAATATCTTCGAGCCTCCATTGAGATTCTCTGCCGCAATTACGGCGAAATCGGGGGCTTTTGGCTGGACGGAAACTGGAGCAAGCCCGCAGGGGACTGGGAGCTGGACGCGCTCTACGCCGTCATTCGCAAATACCAGCCCGGTGCCATCATCATCAACAATACCGGGCTGGAGGCCCAGGGTGTGTTCGGCCATCAAGAGATTGACTGCGTCACCTTTGAGCAGGGGCACCCCCAGGCGTTGGACTGCACCGGCATGGAGAAGGCGTATATGGGCGAAATGTGCTACCCCATCTGCGAGCATTGGGGCATTGCAAGCGACATTAACGTGAAATCCATGCGCCAGATTTTAGAGGCCATGACCGCCTGCCGCCGGGTGGGGGGAAACTTCCTGCTGGGCATTTTCACCAATGCGGACGGAACCCAGCCCCTACTGCACCGCGGCTATTTGGAGGCCATCGGTCAGTGGGTCAAACGGCACGAGGAACCCTTTTTTGAAGCGGTGCCCTGTGCGGCCCAAGGCTTTGGCAAGGATTTTGTCTTAGAGCACCAAGGAAAACTTTACCTCTTTGTCCACGACATCAGCACCTGGGGGGACTCCAACGTGATGAAAACCCAGTCACGGACATACAGCACCGTCACCGGGATGACACGCAGCGTGCACAGCGCGCGGTGGCTGGACAACGGCGAAGCGGTCAGCTTCAGTCAGGATTTGGAAAAAGGGCTTCTCTTTGTGGAGCCCACTCCCTTTGCCTACGGCGAAAGCTGGGTGGTACGGGTGGCGGAGCTGAACCAGTCGGTAGAATAGTCTCGCAGTTCGCCAAAAAAGCAAAGGAGAAATGACCATGAAAACATCTGTGCTCGCCTTTGACTTTGGCGCGTCCAGCGGTAGAGCAATTAAGGCGGTGTTGGACGATGGTGCCCTTGTTTGGGAGGAGATTCACCGTTTTGAGAATATCCCCCTCCGTCAGGGCGGTTATCTGCGCTGGGACTTTGAGGCATTGATGGAAAATGTCCATGTGGGCATCGCCAAGGCGGGAACGGTGGACAGCATCGGGTTTGACACCTGGGGTCTTGACTTCGGACTGCTGGATGGTGAGGGAAAGCTGCTGGAAAACCCGGTGCACTACCGGGACACCCGCACGCTGGGTATCGCGGAGCAGGCCTGCCGCAAGGTGCCTGCCGCGCGGCTTTACCGCTGGACCGGCACCCAGATTATGGATATGAATACCCTGTTTCAGCTGTGCACGGTGGATTTATCCCAGGCAGATAAACTGCTCTTTATGCCGGACCTTTTGGCCTATATGCTCTGCGGACAGGCGGTCTGCGAGCGGAGCGTGGCCTCCACCAGTCAGATGCTGGACCCGAAAACAGGGCAGTGGAGTGAGCATGTGCTCAACGCCTTTGCCATTCCCGGCCGCATTTTCGCGCCGCTGGTCAGTAGCGGTACCGTCATCGGAACCTATGGGGCCGCCAAGATGATCGCCATTGCGGGGCACGATACCCAGTGCGCCGTGGCGGCGATGCCCACCCAGCGGGAGGACGTGGCCTTTCTCTCCTGCGGCACCTGGTCTCTGTTGGGTACCGAGCTGCAGGAGCCTATCCTCACCGAGCGGAGCAAACGAATGGCACTTTCCAACGAGTTGGGAGCCAACGGCAAAATCAATTATCTCAAAAACATTGTGGGTCTGTGGCTCATTCAGGAGAGCCGCAGAGCGTGGCAAAGCGCGGGTATGGACTATTCCTACGCCCAACTGGAGCATTTGGCACTGGGCGCGAAGCCGTTACAGTGCTTTATCGACCCCGATGGGCCGGAGTTTGTACCCGCCGGTGATATCCCCTTTCGGGTGCAGGAGTTCTGCCGGAAGACCAAGCAGCAGGTCCCCGAAACCGTGGGGGAGATTATGCGTTGCATCTACGAAAGTCTGGCACTCAAATACCGCTACGCCATCGACCAGTTGCAGGATATGACGGGCAAGCCCTTCTCCGCCCTCCATATGCTGGGCGGCGGAGTGAAAGACCGGCTCCTCTGCCAAATGACGGCAAACAGTACCCGCCTGCCGGTGGTTGCCGGGCCTACGGAGGCGACAGCACTGGGCAATATTCTCATCCAACTGGTGGCACTCGGTCAGCTGGAGAGCATCGGGCAAGGCCGTCAGCTGCTGGAAGACAGCGAAAAACTGCTCCGCTACACGCCGGAACAGTCCGCCCAGTGGGAAACGGCATACCAGAAATTTGTAAAAATTGTGCTGTGATGCACGCAAAACGCAGTGAAGAACGCAAAAGAGCGGCTGCAGGAACCCCAAAAGGGATTCCTGCAGCCGCCTTTTTGAGGTTGTGCTGTTAGGGGCGATTCAATGGCATCGGTGAGCCGATATTTTTCAAGGGGTCTGATTGGCGTCTTGGAGTAGCTGTGCCACCTGGCCTTTTTTCAGCACTCTGCCGCTGCACACCACCTTGCCGTCCACCATCAGGGCGGGGGTGGATAGAACGCCGCAGGCCGCAATTTGGGCAAAGTCCGTCACATGGTCGATGGTGGCCTCAAAGTGTAATTCCGCCAGAGCCTCCCGGGTGGCCGCCTCCAGCTGATTGCACTTGGCGCAGCCGCCGCCTAATACCTTGATTTCCATACTGAGTTACCTCCAAAAATTAGAATAAAAACGCAAACGCATTGAAAAAATAGCCCACCAGAATGATGCCCGCCGCCACGATACCCACGAAAAGAGCCAGCAGTTTGGGCTTTACCGCCTTCCGCAGCATGATGATGGAGGGGAGGGACAGGGCAGTCACCGCCATCATAAAGGACAGGACGGTGCCCAAACCCGCCCCCTTGGCAAAAAGGCTTTCCGCCACGGGGATGGTGCCGAAAATGTCGGCGTACATGGGGATGCCCACCAGGGTTGCCAGCAGGACGGAGAAGGGGTTATTGCCCCCCAAAACAGTTTCCACCCATGTCTGGGGGATGAGATTGTGAATCACCGCGCCGATGGCGACACCCACCAAAATATAGGGTGCCACCTTGCGAATGGTAGCCAGCACTTGATCCTTGGCGTAGGAAAGGCGGTCCCGTCGGGTGAGGGTGGGGCTCAAAAGATTCACATTACTTGCCGACTTGATAAAGTCCTCCACATACCGCTCCATGCCTAGCTTTTCAATCACCGTGCCCCCGGCTACGGCGATCACCAGCCCCAACACCACATAGGCCACGGCGATTTTCCCGCCGAAAATGCTCATCAGCAGTACCAGCGACCCCAAATCCACCATGGGGGAGGAGATGAGGAAGGAAAACGTCACCCCCACCGGCAGTCCCGCGCCGGTAAAGCCCATAAACAGCGGGATGGAGGAGCAGGAGCAGAAGGGGGTCACGGTGCCCAGCAGTGCCGCCAGCAAATTGGCGGTGATGCCGTGGAATTTACCCAGAATTTTTTTGGTGCGTTCTGGGGGAAAATAGCTTTGGATGTAGGAGATGAGGCAGATTAAAAAGGAGAGCAGAACGAAAATTTTGATTGTATCGTAGAGAAAAAACTGCAGACTGCGCCCCCAGAGTGAGGTTAAATCCAGCCCCACAGCGGACAAAAGGCCGCCAATGAGGGTGTTGAGCCACTTCATGCCCAAAATTTGGTCCTGAAAAAAGAGCCAGATACTCATGAGAACCCCCTTTGCAATATCACGCGGATGGCCTCCCCATAGACAGGGGAACAGTTGTGATTGTATGCGTCAGTGCCAAAAATGTCAATGTGAATTTTTTCTGAAATTCCCGGTTTTAGGTGACATTGTCACCTACGGCGTGTTACACTTCTGCTATACTGAAAACACAAAAGGAGGCCGAGCCTGTGCAATATATTGTCCTGTTTCTAGAGGGAATGATTACCTTCATCTCCCCCTGCCTGCTCCCCATGCTCCCCATCTATGTCTCCTACTTCGCGGCGAATCAGCAGGGTGGCAAGAGTAAGG
>JAVXKN010000009.1:0-19148 GCA_036647315.1 Oscillospiraceae bacterium
AGGTGTGATTATGATGGATTTGGACAAATTCAAAACCTTTAATGACAAATATGGGCATGTGTCCGGGGACGACTGCCTGCACCGGGTTGCCGGTGCCATTGCCGCATCGGCACCTCCGGGGGCAATCGTTTGCCGCTATGGCGGCGAGGAGTTTATCGCGCTACTAAACGAGGACCTTTGCTATAAGGCGGCGGATATTGGCGAGAATATTCGCAGAGCGGTAGTGGCCTTGGAAATACCCCACGTTCACGCTGGGTCTAAGTTAAATGTGGTCACGTTGAGCCTGGGTGCCTATGTCAGTGTTCCCGGTAAAAACGAGCCGCCGATGGATTTTGTAGCCTGTGCGGACAAGGCGATGTACCAAAGCAAGGAAGCGGGACGCAACCGCTCGACAGTAACCTTTGGGTAACCAAGGAACCTGATTGTGACGATTCCTACCTAATAATCTATTTAGAAACGGCATATAAATGTAAATTATTTACATTTATATGCCGTTTGCGCGTAAAATCCCACCTTTCGCCCAATGTTTATAAAAATCATGAAATTTCTGCTACGATAGAAACAGAAAGAACCTTGCAAAAGGAGGCTTCATCATGATTCAGGAAATCAGCGAGCAGGGCGGTGTGACCGCGGAGGGTTATCCCATCGTGTTTCATACGGGGAACTGCCCCCACTGGGTGGGACAAAATCAGAATGGTCTGTGTCAAATTCGGGAGTGTTGGTATTGCGCCTTCGCCGATTTTCGCAAAAACTTAGAAATCAATCTGGAATATAGCCCCTGCCGCTGCCCGGAGAACCGGGTTGTGAAAAATGGCTGAGGCGCGGGGTTACTCGGCATGGGCCAAAAGACAGAGAGAGGGGGTAGGCTGATGTACACAAAGGAACAGCTGGATACCTACGGCAAATTTTCCATTAAAATCATGCAAGTCAATCTGGCGGCGGCTCTAGCCGTCTTTGTTTTGGAGATTGTTTTGTATTTGATACTCCAGTGGCAGGACTTGATTCTTCAGCCGCTACCGATATATTTTATGCGCTTTCTGGTGTTGCCCACCCTGTGCGATGCCTTCATTATGGTGGTAGGGGAATTGGCAATTCGGCAGGTGTCTCCCAAAAGCCTGCTTTTCCGCTATGTGCCGGTGATACAGATGTCCTGTATGTGCGCCGTGATTGCCGCCACACACTATGTGTTCTCCGTGACGCTGTGCCTGTTCTGCTTTCCGATTTTTTTCACGGTGCTCTTTGGAAACCGAAAAATGTCTCTGCAAATTGCGGGGTTAAATCTGGCGTTTTTGTTCTTCACCCTGCTGACACGCTACCTTTTAAGCCACCGGCAGGACAATTACCTGCTGACGGAGGGCATCGTAGCGGCGATGATTATTCTGGGCACCGGGCTGGTGTGCCAAATCCTGATTTACTGCGAAACAGCCAAAAATGATGCCATTGAGCAGGCGCATAAAACGCAGCTTGAGATGCAGGAACAGTTAAACCGCGACCAAAAGACCGGGCTTTACGGGTCGGTGGCATTGCGCAATGCACTGCGTAACGCGGTGCGTGACAGGCGGGAGGAGCCGCTGGTGCTGGCCCTCATTGATATTGACGATTTTAAGCGGGTCAACGACTGTTACGGCCATGCGGCGGGGGATAAGGTCATTGTCCGGCTGGCGGAGCTGATGCTGAAGAGCAGCGATGGGGACGTTTTCCCCGCCCGATTCGGCGGTGATGAATTTGCGGTGATTTTCCGGCGGGATGTGGTGCAGGCACGGACATGGCTGGAGGACCTGCGGAGCCGTTTTGCCGCCCAGACCTATGATACGGTGACGGATTGCGTGACCGTCAGCGTGGGCATTGCGGTTTGGGACGGCGGGCAATCCGCCCAAACGCTGTTTACCAATGCGGATGCCGCCATGTATGCCTCCAAACTGCGTGGAAAAAATTTGGTGACACGATATGTGCCGGAACAGCCGGAGGACTATCAGCCCCGTGAGTCCGCTAGGGTGATTTTATCAGAGGGCGGAGAGTCCCGAGAGGGCTTTTTCTAAAGGTCAATGACATCACGGCCCATAGCCCCCAATCAGTTTCGAAGACTTATACCACGCGGCCCTGGACAGTGGTCCTCGGCCGCGTTTTTTCGCATTTTGTGAGGGTTGACATGGTTCTCAACTTAATGTTGACAAATTTTGTCCAGTATGCTATATTTGGCAAAAGGGGATGTTGGATTTGTTAATCAATAAGGAGACCGATTACGCACTGCGGATTTTTCGGGTACTTGCAGACGGGGGACGTATGAGCGTGCCGGAGATTTGCAAGCTGGGGCAAATGCCCACCGGGTTTACCCATAAAATCGTGCAGAAGCTGACAGCGGCGGGATATCTGGACGTGACCCGGGGGTCTAAGGGCGGGTGCCTGGTGATTGCAGATTTGAACCTTCTGACCCTCTACGACGTGATGGAGGCCATCGGGGAAAACGGTATCATTTCCGCCTGCGTGAACCCGGAATACCAGTGTACCTGGCGGGCAAAAAACCACTGCATCTGCACCGTGAACTGCAATATGATTGCCCTGCAAAACAATATTGACGAACTGCTGAAAAAGCATACGGTGGCAAGTCTCGTGGGGCACCGCCACGTTGAGAACGAATAGGACCGATGACAAACAACCGCTGATAGGGTTCATGTGGCCCAAGCACTGAACGTCTCTCAGAAACAAAGAAGGGACAGAACACTATGACCACTGTAAAGGATGTTTATCTCCAAAAGCTCTGCACCCCCGCGGAAATTGCCGGACAGCTGCAGTCCGGCTGGACCTGCTGCTCCGACATCGGCTTGGGGATTCCCTACGCCATCACCGATGCCATCGGCGACCGTGCCCGCCGGGGCGACCTGACCGGCATCACCATGCACACCATTTTAGACACCAAGCCCATGCCCTGCTACGACCCGGAACTGGCAAAGCACATCCACGGCATCTCTTGGTTCTCCGGCGTACAGGCCCGCAAGGCTGTTGGGGGCGGTTACGGCGACGTGATGCCCTGCTATTACCGTGATATGCCGGGCCTTTTCGACCAGTTTGTGGACATTGACGCGCTGTGCATCGTGGTGGCACCCATGGACCGCAACGGCTATTTCAGCGCGGGTGTCACCGCCTCCAATACCGCCACCATGCTGGATAAAGCCAAGCGGATTTACTTAGAAGTCAACGCGGAAATGCCCCGCATTTCCTCCGCCCCCATGCTCCACATCTCCCAAGTCACCGCCCTGTGCGAGCACAATGCCCCCCTCCCCATTTTGGACACCGCGCCCCCGGACGAAGTCAGCTCTAAAATCGGCTCCATCATCGCCGAGCGGATTTGCGACGGAGCCACCATCCAGCTGGGCATCGGCAGCATCCCCAACGCCGTGGGGCTGGCACTCTTAGAAAAGCACCATCTGGGGATTCACACGGAGATGTTCACGGACAGTATGGTTCAGCTTATGAAAAGCGGCGCGGTAGATAACAGCAAAAAGCCCATCCACCGTGGCCGTTCCGTCACCACCTTCGCCATGGGCAACGCCGAAATGTACGAGTACCTTCACGATAACCCCGCCATCGAAATGCTGCCGGTGGACCATGTGAATGACCCGGCGGTGATCAGTCAGCACCCCAACTTTGTCTCCATCAACGCCGCCTTAGAGGTGGACTTTTACGGTCAAGTCTGCGCGGAATCCCTAGGCTCACGGCACATCTCCGGCACCGGCGGTCAGGTGGATTACGTCCGCGGGGCCACCCAGTCCAACGGCGGCATGAGTTTTATCGCCTTCCCCTCCACGGCGAAAAACGGCACCGTGAGCAAAATCGCCCCCATGCTCACCCAAGGGGCCATCGTCACCACCGGTAAAAACGACGTGGATAACGTCGTCACCGAGTACGGCATCGCGAAACTCCGGGGTCAGCCCCTCAGTCAGCGGGTAAAAAACCTCATCGCCATCGCCCACCCGGACTTCCGGGACGAGCTGACCTTTGTAGCAAAAAAACAGTTTATCATCGTGTAACGGACTATAAAAAAGCGGGAGTAGCTGTGCAGCTACTCCCGCTTTTTGCGTCTATTTGGACTGACCGCGCTTTTTGAAGAAGATGCCCGCCACCGCCAGTAGGGCGGAAAGCCCCAGCAGAGTTCCGCCGACCACAGGGAGGGCGGAGGGCTCCGTCAGGCCGGTTTTGGGCAGGTCGCCCAGTGTGGCGGGGTCAATGGGTGCCCGAGGCTCCGGGTTGGTCGGGGGAACGGGAGTGGGCTCCACCGGGGAAACCGGGGTGACAGGCCTGTCGGTGGGTTCCACAGCAGGCACTTTAGGTGTTGCGGTGGGCTCTGTGGGCCTCACGGTGGGGGTGGGAGGCTCCGGCCGTGAGGTGGGCTGAGGGGGTCTGTCAGTGGGCGCAGGGGAGGGCGGCACCTCCGGGGAAGGCTCTGGTCTGTCGGTGGGCGTGGGGGAGGGTGGCACCTCCGGCGAGGGCTCAGGGGTGCCCTCGGGTCCGTAGCGGAAGATGACTTCAATATCGTAGGTATTGGTAATTTGTGAAACGGTGCAGTTGCCCAGCAGCGTATAGCCCGGATAGCCCAAGTCGGCCAGCGCGTCGGGGAGCAGGGTATTTCCCACCTGGGACATATAGTCCACATCGTAGGGCAGGACAATGGCTTTTTCGGTGATGGAAGGCGTAACGTCTTCGCTCGATTGATTGACTGCGATGTGTTTGACGGTGAGGGTATAATCATCAATCTTGGTGGTGATTACAAAATGGTGCTGCCCTGCTAATTCCTCGATAACAAGCTGTTTTCCGGCGGGAATGTCAAGTACGTTCCCATTGTCGACAATAGATACCACATGATAGTGTGGAGCGGGCTGGTAGGAGACGGTGAGCCTTGCAGATTTGAGGTATTGGTTGTCGTCTGGGTTATCATCCACATCGGCCCCTGTGCTAAGAATCTCATAGGTGCCGCCGTGGTCAATCTCTGCGGTGACGGGATAATAAATATGATAGTTGAGATGGATGCGGGCATCGACGGTGTTCTCTAAATCCAAATAGCCTTTATTGTTGAGTTCTACCCTTTGAAAGTCTTTGTCAGTGGGCATTACCCGGAATTCCTGGCCGGCGGAATGATAGGTGCCGCCGTCTGTCAGAATGTCAGCATCTATATTGTCGACAGTGGTTCTGTCTACATTGTGTAGACCTTCTGCATAGTCGGCGGTAATGCTCTCATCGTACCACCAAAGCGACTTGTAGCCGATGGTGGTATCAAGACGCGGTACCCCCGCCAAGTAATAGTGCCAGACGGAGAAAGTGGTGGTCGCCGGGGCCCAGATGGCATAAAGATGCTTGTTGCTATCCATCCGAATGTTATTGAGATTTTCTGTGGTGTAGGTGGGTTTTTCTGCTGCTGAATTTTCGGCCCAACCCAAAAACTGATATCCCTTACGGGTGAGCGTGGGGAATTGGACTGTGGCATTTGCGCCTTTGGGATAGAGTACAGGGGCCGGACAGTCGCCGGTGACAGTTTCCTCTCCGGCATTGAGACTATAAGTGAGCAGATAGCTGGCTTCTTTGGGATAGATGACGCCGTCCACATGGTAATTGGCGTTCAGAAGATTGTCGTTGCCGGTTTCTTTGACCACATACCAGCCGATGGCTTCAGTTTCGGGATCGAAGGGGACGTGGGCGGCGTTAAGGGCGGCTACGATGTCCTTTCTATCTTGGGTTCGGTGCCCTGGACAATGAAGTCCTTACGGACGCGGTCAAAATGGGCGATGAGGTCCTTGACATTCAGATTTTCAGCGGGGCCGCTTAATTGGGAGTTAAAGACAGGCCCTTTGATACGGCCCTGAAGCTTTAGGCTGGCGTCTGTGTAGCTGGAGGCAGGATAGTCGGTGGTGCCATTCTCCATGGGAATGGTCTTGTCAAGGCGGATGAAGAAAAGCGCGGCGTGGCCCTCCGGGGCGGATGTGTGTTCTTTTGTAGCAGGGGCTGCTTCTGTCGGGGCAGGGGCCGGGTCTGCCGCCAGAACGGTAGGTACTAGGGAAATCAGCAGTACGGTGGATAGGAGAAGAGAGAGCAGGCGGTTTCGCTTTTTCATGGTAACGCTCCTTTCTGTTTTGGGGACATCTTTTGGCGGACTGCGCTGAAAACAGGGGCCGGAATCGAATGTAAAACATGGCTTCCATAGTCTATGCTTATAAATGGTAAATTATTCCAAATATTTTGCAAAAAAGCAGGGGGAGATTCCCCTTTACAATCTGCCCCTAACTTGGTATAATAACTGATAACTGAATAGGTTGTGGGGACGGTGCGGCGAGAAGCCGCAATAAGGGAAGTCCGGTGAAAATCCGGCGCAGTCTTACCTCTACTGTAAGCGCAGACGAAGATGTCATATCCATTGGCCGCAAGGCTGAGAAGGGACATCGGAGGATGAAGCGCGAGCCAGGATATCTTCCGTGCCCACACTTTGAACGTTTCCGGGGGTTTTTGTACCCACGGGGCGGTCAGAGAACTTTACTCTGAGGTGGAGAGTATTGGCACGTTGCAAAATTTGAACGGGTCCTCCCCTTTGTGGGAGGGCCCGTTTTTTGCGTCAAATTTGGGAGGTGGAACTGTGGCAAGGCTGGAAGAATATTTAACGGTGGGGCAAAAGCGGCTGCGCTGTGGGTACACCACCGGCACCTGCGCCGCCGCCGCCGCCAGAGGTGCCGCGGAACTGCTGCTGCGGGGGACGCTACCCCCCTCTGTGCGTATCGAAACCCCGGCGGGCATTGCCGTAGAAATTGAGCTGTTGGAGCCAAAAACCGGGGAAAACTGGGCCTCCTGCGGGGTAATAAAAGACGGCGGGGACGACCCGGACGTGACAGACGGCACCATGATTTTTGTCACGGTGCGCAGAACGGAAACCGAGGGCGTCACGGTGGACGGCGGGTTTGGCGTAGGGCGGGTGACAAAGCCGGGACTGGACCAGCCTGTGGGCGCGGCGGCCATCAATCGGGTGCCCCGCGAAATGATAGCCCGTCAGCTTGCCGAGGTGCTGTCCGGCGAAACCGGCGGACTGAGCGCGGTGGTGTCCGTCCCCGACGGCGAAAAGCTGGCAGGGCGCACCTTCAACCCCCGACTGGGCATTGTGGGCGGCATTTCGATTTTAGGCACCGGCGGCATCGTGCGCCCCATGAGCGAGGATGCCATTGTGCAGTCCATGAGGCTGGAATTCAGTCTGGTGGCGGCCACCGGCGCGAAGGATGTGCTTGTGACCCCCGGCAATTACGGCGAGGATTTTTCCCGTGAGGTTTTGGGCCTGTCCCTCGACAGATGGGCACTGTGCAGCAATTATATCGGCGAGGCCATCGACTGCGCCGTGGGGCTGGGCTTTGAAACCATGCTTCTGGTGGGCCATCTGGGGAAGCTGTGCAAGGTGGCGTCCGGAGCCATGAATACCCACTCCCGGGTGGCGGACGGCAGGGCGGAAACCCTGTGTGCCCATACCGCCCTCTGCGGCGGCAGTCGGGAACTGATTGAGCAAATTTTCAGGGAGCCGGCCACAGACGGCGGGGTGGAGCTACTGAAGCAGGCAGGACTGCTGGAAAACGTGATGGCCTCCATTTCCCGTTCGCTGGACGAAAAACTAAAGCATCGGGCGGGGGAAAAGCTCCGCATTGAAGCCCTGTTTTTCTCCAACCGCTTTGGCATTTTGGGACAGACTGACGGCGCGGCGGAACTGCTGAAGCTACACAGATTGAAAGGGTGAACGAAATGATACATTTTATTGGCGCGGGCCCGGGTGCGGCGGATTTAATCACGGTGCGGGGTGCCAAACTTTTGGGGGAGGCAGACGTGATTATTTACGCCGGCTCTCTGGTGAATCCCGCCCTTTTGGACTATAAAAAAGAAAGCTGCACGGTCTACGACAGCGCGGGGATGACCTTGGAGGACGTCCTCCGTGTGATGGCGGAGACGGAGCAGGCCGGCGGCACCACAGTGCGTCTGCACACCGGGGACCCCGCCTTGTATGGTGCCATTCGGGAGCAGATGGACGGGCTGGACGAGAAAGAAATCGCCTACGATGTCACCCCCGGGGTGTCCTCCTTTTCCGGCGCGGCGGCGGCACTGCAGGCGGAATATACCCTGCCCAACGTGTCCCAGTCCGTCATCATCACCCGGATGGCGGGGCGCACGCCGGTGCCGGAGGGGGAAAAGCTCTCCAAGCTGGCCTCCCACGGTGCCACCATGGTGCTCTTTCTCTCCACCGGGCTTTTGGAGCAGGCGGAGCGGGAGCTGATGGAGGGGGGATACGCCCCGGAAACCCCCGCCGCCATCGTCTTTAAGGCCACCTGGCCGGAGGAGCGGGTCTTCCGCTGCACCGTGTCCACCTTGGCGAAAACCGCCCGTGAAAACAATATTACAAAGACCGCCCTCATCACCGTAGGTGGCTTTTTGGGGAGCCAATATGAGCGGTCCAAGCTTTACGATCCCGCCTTCACCCACGGCTACCGTGAGGGGACACCGTCATGAAACTGGCACTGATTGCCTTTACGAAAAAAGGCGGCACATTGGCCCAACAGCTGGCCCGCGGGCTGACCCAATCGGGGGACACCTGCACGCTGGCACTGCCGGAACGTCTGGCCTCCCCAATGGGAGAGCCGTCTTACGAGAGTTTGGAAAACTGGACAAAAAACGCCTTTGAAACCGCCGACGGCCTCCTTTTTGTGGGGGCCTGCGGCATCGCCGTCCGTGCCATCGCGCCCTTTGTAAAGGACAAATTTTCCGACCCCGCCGTAGTCTCCTGCGACGAGGGGGGCACTTGGGCGGTGCCGCTGTTGTCCGGCCATGTGGGGGGCGCAAATTTTCTGGCAAAGCGGGTGGCAACGCTCACCGGCGGCAGTGCCGCCATCTCCACCGCCACCGATGTAAACGGTCTGTTCGCCGTGGATGAGTGGGCTAGCTGTAAAGGGCTTTACCTTGACAGCAGAAACTTGGCGAAAAAAGTCTCCGCAGCCCTACTGGACGGCGATACCATTGGGTATGCAAGTACATTCCCTTTACAGGGAACGCTACCCCAAGGGGTGGAATTAGGACAGCACACTCTGGGTTTTGCCGTCACCTTAGACGATGAGACCGCGCCTTTCGGGGAAACCCTACACCTGATTCCAAAGCTTTTGCATCTGGGCATCGGCTGTCGTCGGGGCACGTCACTGGAGGCCATTGAGCAGGCGGTTGACGGCGTTTTGGCAGAACATCATCTGTCCAAATGGGCGGTCAAAACCGCAGAGACCATCGACCTGAAGCAGGACGAGGCGGGACTTCTGGCCTTTTGCGCAAAACGGAACCTGCCCCTGAGCTGCCACTCAGCGGAGGCCCTTGCCGCGCTACCCGGGGAATTTACCCCCTCGGCGTTTGTGAAAAAGACCACGGGGGTGGATAACGTCTGTGAGCGGGCGGCAGTGCTGGGCGGGGGTCAACTTTTGGTGAAAAAACAGGGGCGGGACGGCGTGACCGTCGCCGTTTCGGCGGAGGAATACACCGTCAGCTTTGAGGGGGAACTGGAATGAAAATAACCGTAGTGGGCTTAGGGCCGGGAGGCGGGGCAGACTTAACCGGCCGCGCCCGTGCCGCGCTGGAGAGCTGCGATTTAATCGTGGGCTACACCGCCTATATCGACCTTGTGCGGGGAGATTTTCCCCAAAAAGAGGTCTGTTCCACCGGCATGAAAAAGGAAGTGGACCGTTGCCGTGCCGCGGTAGAAGCCGCGGTGGGCGGCAAGGACGTAGCCATGGTGTGCTCCGGGGACTCCGGGGTATACGGCATGGCGGGGCTCATTTACGAGGTGGCGGAGGAATATCCCCCCATCGACATTGAGGTGGTGCCCGGTATCACCGCCGCCTGCGGCGGAGCCGCCGTTTTGGGCGCGCCCCTCACCCACGATTTTGCCGTGGTGTCCCTCTCCGATTTGCTGACCCCGTGGGAGACCATCGCCCGACGGCTGGACTGCAGTGCCAAGGGGGACTTCGTCCTGTGCCTGTACAATCCCGCCAGCCACAGCCGGCCGGACCATTTGAAGCGGGCCTGCGACATCCTTTTGGAGACAAAAAGCGGTGACACCGTCTGCGGCATCGTCCAAAACATCGGGAGAACCGGCGAAAACGCCCGCACCATGACACTTGCCGAACTGCGGGACACCGAGGTGGATATGTTCACCACCGTCTTTGTGGGCAGCAGCAAAACCGTCCTCCTCGGCGGGAAAATGGTGACACCCAGAGGGTATTTACAGCGAGAAAACTAATGTGAAAGCGGGGGGGTGAGGACATGGAGGTGCTGCTGTTTGGCGGGACCACAGAGGGCCGGGAACTGGCGGAATGGCTGGCGGGGCGGGGCATTTTGGTGACGCTCTGCGTAGCCACCGATTACGGCGCGCGCCTTGTCCCCGCAGACAAAAGCGTCTCTGTCCGCACAGGGCGGCTGGACGGCGGGGAGATGGCAGGCCTGATGAAAAGCCGCCCCTATACCTGCGTGGTGGATGCCACCCACCCCTACGCCAATCTGGCCACCGCCACCATCCGCGCCGCCGCCGAAAAGACAGGCAGGCCCTATTATCGGCTGGTGCGTGAGGGTGCCCCGGAGGGGGAGGGCTGGGTACACGCGTCCACCCCGGAAAAGGCGGCAGAACGGCTGAAAGCCCTCCCCGGTAACGTCCTCCTCACCACCGGCAGCAAGGATTTGCACCTGTTTGCAGACCCCGATTTGTTGGGGCGGGTCTACCCCCGGGTGCTGCCCAGTCTGGACTCACTGGCGCGGTGCCTAGACTTGGGATTCCCGCCCGCCCATGTGCTCTGTATGCAGGGGCCTTTTTCCAAAAAGCTCAATGTGGCGCTGATGGAGCAGTATGAGATTCAAACCCTCGTGACCAAGGCCTCCGGCGGTGCCGGCGGCTTTTGGGAGAAAGCGGAGGCGGCAAAGGATTGCGGCGCAACGCTTTTGGTGATAGATAGGCCCTCGAAAGAGGAGGGCATGGACTACGGCGCGATGACTGAATTTTTAGAAACGTTACGACAGGGGGCAGAGGGATGAAACGGAACATTTTTCTCATCGGCACAGGGATGGGGTGCCCAGCATCCCTGACGGCAGAAGGACAGCAGGCCATTGCCCAGTGCTCTGTGCTCATCGGTGCCCCCCGACTGCTGGCCCCCTATGAGGACAGCGGCAAGACGCTGAAAAGTTTGGTGCCGGCCCAGGAGATTGCCGACTATATCGCCCTCCAGCCCGCCGATGCCGTGGTGGGGGTGCTCCTCTCCGGGGATGTGGGGTTTTACAGCGGTGCCAAGGGGCTGTACCCCCTGCTGGAGGACTGCGCGGTAGTCACCCTGCCCGGCGTGAGCAGTCTGGTCTACTTCTGCGCCAAGCTCCACACAACATGGCAAGACGCGGCACTGGTTAGTGCCCACGGTAGAAGCCATAACGCCCCCGGTGTCATTCAGTCCCACGGAAAAACCTTTGTGCTCACCGGCGGCGAAAACCGCGCCCAAGACCTCTGCAAAGCACTGGTCAGCCGCGGTTTGGGGACGGTGCAAATCCATGTGGGGGAAAACCTCTCCTACCCCCAGGAGCGCGTTACCAGCGGTACCGCCGCAGAACTGGCGGAGGGCGACTTTGACAGTCTGGCGGTGCTACTGGCGGAAAACCCCGCGCCGGTTTTGCGGGAGTATAGTGCGCCGGGCATCCCCGACGAGGCGTTTTTGCGTGGTGACGCACCCATGACTAAAGAAGAGGTGCGGTGCCTTGCCATTTCCAAACTGCGCCTGCGGGCGGATAGCGTCCTGTGGGACGTGGGCGCGGGGACGGGCTCCGTGTCCATCGAGGGGGCACTGGCGGCCATTGAGGGACAGGTCTTTGCCGTGGAAAAAAAGCCGGAGGCACTGGCCCTTTTGCAGCAGAACAAGGAGCGGTTCGGGGTCTCCAATCTGCAGATTGTGGCGGGGGAGGCCCCTGCCGCTCTGGAAAATCTCCCCGCCCCGGACAGGGTGTTTTTAGGGGGCACCTCCGGGGAACTGGGTGACATTTTGCACCTTGTCTTTGCCAAAAATCCCGCCGCCCGGGTGGTGGCCTCCGCCATTACCATTGAGACCTTAGCCCAAGCGGTGCAGACCTTTGAGGGCTTGTGTCTGGCGGATATTGAGGTGGTACAGGTGGCTATTTCCAAGGCCAAACCCGTGGGCCGTTACCACATGATGGCGGCGCAAAACCCCATCTGGCTCATTGTCGGGGAGGGGCGAGCATGACCGGCGGCAGCTTGCCCCGTCTGCTGTTGGGTGCCCCCCACAGCGGCGGCGGAAAGACCACAGTGACCTGCGCCATTCTGCAGGCATTGGTGAACAGGAATATGATTCCCGCCGCCTTCAAGTGCGGCCCGGACTATATCGACCCCATGTTTCACAGCGAGATTATCGGGGCGAAAAGCCGCAATTTAGACCTGTTTTTCATGGGGGACAACACCGCGAAACGCCTTTTGTTTGAAAACGGCACCGGCTGTGACCTCTCCCTCATCGAGGGCGTGATGGGCTACTACGACGGCGTTGCTTTTTCGGACGATGCCAGTGCCTACGCCGTTTCCAAGGCGACAGACACGCCGGCAGTGCTGGTGGTGGATGGCAGGGGGAGTGCCCTCTCCGTGGCGGCACTGGTGGCTGGTTTTCAGAACTTTCGCCCGGACAGCGGACTGGCGGGGGTGATTCTCAATCGGGTGAACCCCATGCTCTACCCCCGGCTGAAAGCCTGCATCGAGGGGGAGACCGGCCTTACCGTCTACGGGTTTTTGCCGGAACTGCCGGAGTGCGCCTTAGAAAGCCGACATCTGGGGCTGATTACCGCCGGCGAGGTGGAAAATCTGAAAGAAAAGCTCCAACTGCTTGCCCAAGCGGCGGAACGCACCCTGGATTTAGACGGCTTGCTGTCTCTGGCAAAAAGTGCCCCGCCCCTGACTTTTGCGGCGGAACCGCCCCAAAAAAAGGTGACAAATCGCCCGAAAATCGCAGTGGCGCGGGACGGTGCCTTCTGCTTTTATTACGCCGACGGCCTGAGACTGTTGGAGGAACTGGGGGCGGAGTTGGTGCCCTTTTCACCGCTCACCGATCATGCGCTGCCCGCAGACTGCGCCGCCCTGTATTTAGGGGGCGGGTACCCGGAGCTGTTCGCCAAAGTTTTGTCGGAAAACGAGGGAATGCGAGGAGCCATTCGAGGGGCTATTTTGGGCGGGATGCCCACTGTGGCAGAGTGCGGCGGCTTTCTCTACCTCCACGAAACCCTTGAGGGGGAAGACGGCGTTTCCTACCCCATGGCGGGGGTCATTCCGTCGCAGGGAGTGCGGGGCAGAAAACTGCAAAACTTCGGCTATGTAACTCTGACGGCGCAAAATGATAGTCTGCTGTGTCCGCGGGGAGAGGCCATGCCCGCCCACGAATTTCACTACTGGCAGAGCGGCAATCCCGGCGGCGATTTTCGGGCAGAAAAGCCCCAATCAGACCGCGCTTGGGACTGCGTACACGCCACCGAAACCCTCTACGCCGGGTTTCCCCACCTGCATTTTTCCGCCTGCCCCAAGGCGGCAGAACGTTTTGTCAGTGCCGCCGGACGGTACAAGGAGGAGCAGCTATGAGCCTATTGGAAGAAGCCCTGCGGCAGATTGTCCCCGCCGACGGTGACGCGATGGCGGCGGCGCAAAAGCGGTGGGATTCCGTCGCCAAACCGCTGGGGAGCCTGGGGATGCTGGAAAAATCCGTGGTGCGTATGGCGGGGATAGTGGGCAGTCCCCGGGTGAATATTGACCGCAGAGCGGTGATTGTGATGTGCGCCGATAACGGCGTTGTCTCCCAGGGTGTCACCCAGACCGGGCAGGAGATTACCGCGCTGGTGACGGAGAATATGTCCAGCGGCATCACCAGCGTCTGCTGTATGGCCAAGGTGGCGGGTGCCAATGTCATCCCGGTAGATATTGGGGTGGCAACCCCCGTCCATGGGGTAAATATTTTGCAGAAAAATATTCTCCGTGGTACCGGCAACATTGCCGTCGGCCCCGCCATGAGCCGCCAAGAGGCCATCAGGGCTATCGAGGTGGGCATAGCACTGGTGGGGGACCTGAAAAAGCAGGGCTACGGCCTCATCGCCACCGGCGAAATGGGCATCGGGAACACCACCACCTCCAGCGCGGTGGTGTCGGTGCTGTTGGGGAGAGCACCCGGCGAAGTGACCGGCCGTGGCGCGGGGCTCACCTCCCAGGGTCTGACCCGGAAAATCGCCGCCATCGGGCAGGCCATCGCAGTGAATCAGCCGGATGCCGCCGACGGTATCGAGGTGCTTTCCAAGGTGGGGGGCCTAGATTTGGCGGGGCTTGCCGGTGTGTTTTTGGGTGGCGCACTCTACCATGTGCCGGTGCTGGTGGACGGGTTCATTTCCGCCACGGCGGCACTGGCGGCGGCCACGATTTGCCCCGCCGTCAAAGACTATATGCTGGGCAGTCACGCCTCCAAGGAGCCGGCGGGCAAGCTGGTGCTGGACGCGTTGGGACTGCAGCCTTTCCTTTACGCAGAGATGTGTTTGGGGGAGGGCACCGGCGGGGTGGCGGTGATGCCGCTTTTGGACATGGGCCTTGCGGTCTACAACGAAATGGCTACCTTTGAGGGCATCGCCATGGAGGCCTACACCCCTCTTACATAACAAAAAAGCTTACGGGAAAGGCGGCGAATTTCATGCTGATTGTAGTCTCCGGCGGGTCTGCCAGCGGGAAATCCGCCTTCGCGGAGGGGCTGATAACCGCCGAAAATCCCGCGCTACCTCGGATTTATCTTGCCACCATGAAAATCTGGGACAAAGAGAGCGAACATCGGGTGGCGCGGCACCGGGCCATGCGGGCGGACAAGGGCTTTGAAACGCTGGAATGTCCTCAGCATTTGGAAAAATTGCAGGTGCCGCTCAAAAGTGCCGTTTTGCTGGAAGATTTGTCCAACCTCACCGCCAACGAGTGGTTCGGAGAGGCGCGAAATGACGCAAACGAGCGGATTTTGGCGGGGGTAACGCGTCTTGTAAAACAGTCAGCCCTCACCGTAATCGTCACCAATGAACTTTTTTCCGACGGCGCGATTTACGACAGGGAAACGGCGGACTATCTCACCTGTTTGGCGGGGCTGAACTGCAGTATCGCCGCCATGGCGGACAGGGTCTACGAGGTGGTCTGCGGACTGCCGATTTTATGGAAGGGGGAGCGAATTTGAAAAGCCTTTGCATCGCGTTTGCCATGTATTCCAAGCTCCCCGTCCCCCATGTGGATTGGGACAAAAAAAGTCTCTCTTGGGCGCTGTGCTGGTTCCCCCTTGTTGGCGGCGTGATTGGCGGGGGACTGCTCCTGTGGTTTTGGCTGACGGCTACCCTCCACTTTGGGCCGCTTTTTCGGGGGATTGGGGCACTTATAATCCCCATCGCCCTCTCCGGTGCCATTCATCTGGACGGTTTTTGCGACACCGCCGACGCGCTGGGGTCCCACCAGACCCGGGAGCGGAAGCTGGAAATCCTGCAGGACAGCCACACCGGGGCATTTGCCATCATCTGCTGCACCCTGTATCTGCTCCTCTTTTTCGCGGCTTGGAGCGAGGTCGTGCCGGCGGGGCGGACGATATTTGTGCTGGCTTTGGGGCCGGTACTCTCCCGCAGTCTTTCGGGGCTGATGGCAGTCACCCAAAAAAACGCCCGGGGCAGCGGCCTGTTGGCTACCTTTACACAGCCCATGGAGGGCAAAAAAGCGGCGGTCATTTTGGCCCTGTGGGCGGCGGTGTGTGCCGGCGGGATGCTGCTTGCAGACCCCCTCACCGGGGTAGCGTCCCTTTTGGCGGCGGGGCTGACGCTCCTCTACTATGGGGTCATGTCCCGGCGGCAGTTTGGCGGCATCACCGGGGATTTGGCGGGGTTTTTCCTGCAAATCTGTGAGTGCGCCATGGTGCTGGCGGTGGTGCTGGCCCAGCATCTTGAGGTGCTGTTATGATTTTAATTGTGGGCGGAACAGGGCAGGGCAAGCTGCAATATGTGCTGAAAAAGACCGGCCTATCCCCGGAGGATGTGGCCTATAATCCCGCAGACGCGGCGGAAAAACCGATTTTCTCCGGGTTAGAGGGGTGGCTCCGCACCCACCCGGAGGAGACGCTGGAGCGGCTGTTGGCGCGAAACCCCGGGGTCATCATCCTCTGTGACGAGGTGGGCTGCGGCGTGGTGCCCATCGCGCCGGAGGAGCGGGCATATCGGGAAACTGTGGGGCGGCTCTGCTGCCGATTGGCGGAACAGGCCGTCGGGGTGGAGCGGGTATTTTGCGGTCTGGCTATGTGCCTGAAGGGGGAAACAATTTGGAACTGATTTTAGTGCGCCACGGCATCACCCCCGGCAATTTGGAGCGGCGGTTTGTGGGGAAAATCGACCAGCCGCTGGCCCCGGAGGGGGTGGCACTGGCCCATGAGGTGGCACCCACACTGCCGGAAATCGACGGCCTATACCGCAGTCCCATGCTCCGCTGTAAGCAGACGGCGGAAATTTTGTGGCCCCAAATGACCGCCACGGTGATTGAGGATTTACACGAGACAGATTTCGGCATCTACGAGGGAAAAAGCCACTTAGAAATGCAGGACGACCCGGTTTATCAGCGGTGGCTCCGGGGGGAACTGGCGGTGGGCGAGTCCATCGAAAACTGCACGGCGCGCGGGGAAAAAGCCTTAAATGAACTGATTGCAGATGCCCGGACGCAAGGATATGGGCGGATAGGCGTTGTGGCCCACGGCGGGATTTTCGCCGCCATGCTCACCAAATTCGGCAGTCCCACCCGCGGGTATTACGACTGGATTATGCCCAACTGCGGCGGCTATCGGGTGGCTCTGCAAACAGACCCCACGGCACTGGTGGTGCTGGAGGAACTGGGGAGGAACAGGGCATGACGCTGACACTGCGGCTACTGGCACTTTTTCTGGGGTTCGGGCTGGATTTGATATTCGGCGACCCCCACTGGCTGCCCCACCCCGTCCGCGCCATCGGCTGGCTGATTGAACATCTGGAAAAGCCGCTTAGGCGGCTGTTTCCCAAAACCCCGGGGGGAGAGCAGACGGCGGGGCTCTTTCTGGTGCTGTTGGTGCTGGGAATTTCCACCGCCCTGACGGCGGGTGTCCTCGCCCTCTGCGGACTGGTTTCCCCGTGGCTGCGCTTCGGGTTGGAGGCACTCATCTGTTATCAGCTGCTGGCCACCAAATCCTTAGCAGGGGAGAGCCGCAAGGTGTACACCGCCCTGAAAACAGAGGGGCTGGACAGTGCCCGGCGGGCGGTTTCCATGATTGTGGGCCGTGACACAGCGGAGCTGGACGAGGTGGGTGTCTCCAAAGCGGCGGTGGAAACCGTGGCGGAAAACGCCTCCGACGGTGTGCTGGCACCCCTCCTGTTTTTGGCACTGGGGGGCGCGCCTTTGGGGATGTTTTACAAGGCGACCAACACCATGGACTCCATGGTGGGGTACAAAAATGAGCAGTATTTGCACTTTGGGCGCATGGCGGCTCTGTGGGACGATGTGCTGAACTTTATCCCCGCCCGACTTGCGGGTGTCCTCATGTGTCTGGCGGCATTTCCCGCCGGACTGGACGGCAAAAATGCCTTTCGGATTTTCCTCCGTGACCGCAAAAACCACAAGTCCCCCAACTCCGCCCACACTGAGGCGGTGGCGGCAGGTGCCCTCCACATTCAGCTGGGCGGCGGCAGCTACTATTTCGGTCAGTGGGTGGAAAAGCAAACCATGGGCGATAAAGACAGAGCCGTAGAGCCGGAGGACATTTTGCGGGCCATCCGCCTTCTCTATGCCACGGCACTGCTGGGTCTGCTGCTGTTCTGTCTGGTGCCCTTAGGGCTGACGGTGCTGTGGTAGAGCACCGACCCGTTATGACCCTATCAAATTTTCAAAAAATACAACAGGAGGTGAAGGTATGGAGTACACACACGGCGGCGATATTTGGTCCGCCCAGACCCATTGCGGCAAGGAGATTCTGGACTTTTCAGCCAATTTGAGCCCCTTAGGGATGCCCCGTGCGGTGGCCCGCGCGGCGGAAATGGCTGTGGCGGATGCCGTCCATTACCCCGACCCCCTCTGCCGAAAACTGGTGGCGGCAATCGCGTCCCACGACGGTGTCGCAACTGAACAGGTGCTCTGCGGCAACGGCGCGGCGGATTTGATTTTTCGCCTTGCCTACGGCCTGCGGCCCCAAACGGCACTGATTACCGCCCCTACCTTTTCCGAATATCGGCAGGCCTTAGAGGCGGTAAACTGCAAGGTGCTGTCCCACCGCCTGCTGGCGGAAAACGACTTTGCCCTGACGGAGGGCATCTTAAAGGACATTACCGAAGATTTGGACATCTGCTTTCTCTGCACCCCCAATAACCCCACCGGGCGGGTGATAGAGGCCACGCTCATGGAGCAAATTTTGGCGCGATGCGCCGAAAATCATGTGCTTCTGGTGGTGGACGAGTGCTTTTTGGAGCTGACGGCGGAGAGCAACGAGGGTTTGGCGGGGATGCTGGACAGGTACCCCAATCTGGTGCTCCTCCGGGCCTTTACCAAAAGCTATGCCATGCCGGGACTGCGGCTGGGGTACTGCCTGACGGCAGATGCCGAACTGCTGGAAAAGCTGACCCGTTGCGGTCAGCCCTGGAGCGTTTCCGGCCCCGCACAGGCGGCGGGTTTGGCGGCACTGGAATACTGCCCCGACCATCCCAAGGCGGCGCAGGCGGTGATTTCCCGTGAGCGGAAATGGCTGACGGAAAACCTCAAAGAACTGGGACTAAAAGTTTTTCCCAGCGAGGCAAACTACCTGCTCTTTCACGCCAAGGGCGTTTTCGATTTGAAAGAGCAGCTGATAGAGCGTGGGATTTTGATTCGCTCCTGCGCCAATTACGAGGGTCTCAGCGGCGACGATTACCGCATTGCGGTACGCCCCCACAAAGAAAATACCGCGCTGATTTCCGCACTGAAGGAGGTGCTTTGATGGCAAAGGCAATCATGATTCAGGGCACCGCCTCCAACGCGGGGAAAAGCCTGCTGGCGGCGGGACTGTGCCGCATTTTCAAAGAGGACGGCTACA
>JAVXKN010000010.1:0-16555 GCA_036647315.1 Oscillospiraceae bacterium
CTCTATGGCTTTCAGTGCCTCCGCCAAGGAGAGTTTTTTGTCGCTCATCTGCTCATACAGCTTGACCGCCTCGGGGCTGGGCTTGAGACCTTCCACAGCAAAGGTGGAAAGCGTATAGGCGATATTTTGCTTTGCGTGCTTCGTCATGGCGACACTCCCTCTTGCATAAACGTACCGAATCATGCTCATATGATGTATTATAACCGATTCAAGTTCAAAATGCAATGAAATATGGGCTATCTCACTTCCCACCAGTACCGTTCCTTATCGTTCGTACTGTATGGACTGTCGATTTACTCACCCCGAACTTTTTTGCGGCGTTCCGCACGGTCTGTTTGTGTTCAATGATGTAAAGGGCCAGCCCGCAGGCTCGCTCCTCCATATTCCCTTTCACCCGGCAACACCATCCTCGCGCTTCTACTGAGGGATGTATATGCGAGTTCGGGGGCGGTTATACATGGAGAACCTCTGGGCGGGTGCCGCCGTTTTTTAGAGTGCCCGATAGGCGGCCGCGATGGCAGCCACCGCGCCGTCGATGCCCACCCGTCCGCTGTCCACGCACAGGTGATAATTCACCAGCTGCCTGCCGTCCACCCCGGCGTAAAATCGGACGTAGGAGGCCCGCTTTTTGTCGATGGCGGCGATGCGTGCCTCGATTTTACGGGGGTCGTCGCCATATTCCTCCACGGCGCGCCGCTTTCGGGTCTCCAAATCGGCGTATACAAAGATGTTGAGGAGGGGGCAGACCCCCTCCAGCACCACCCCCGCGCCCCGGCCCACCATGACGCAGGGGCCGTCTTGTGCCAGCGTGCGGATGGCGGCGCACTGGGCGAAATAGACCTTGTCTCCCAGCGGCAAATCCGGGGAAAACCTGGCGGAAAAGTCCCGGAACAGACTGCCCCCCGTCTGCTCCGCCTGCTCAAAAAAGTCGTCCGTGACACCGCTTTGACGGGCGGAAAGGGCAATAATGTCCTTGTCGTAGAACGGAAGCCCCAGCTCTTTGGCCAGCTTCGCGCCGATGGCTCTGCCGCCGCTGCCATACTGGCGGCTTAACGTGATGGTGCTCTTTTCCATGAAAATTCCTCCTTTTAGGCAAGTCTGTTCATGTTTTCCGTGGCGATTCGCTTCATGGATTTGTAGGAGAGAAGGCAGACGAAAAGCGTCAGTACATCAGCGATGGGCTGGGCGAAATAGATGCCGCTGACCCCCAAAAAGCGGGGGAGCAGCAGGATGCAGGGAAGGTAGAAAAGCCCCTGACGGATGGTGGAGAGAAAGAGCCCAAATTTAGACGCGCCAATGGTTTGGAAGGTAATCGTCATCATGTAGCACAGCCCGAACGCCGGGTAGAGTGCCACTTGTGAGATGAGGAGCTTGGCACCGTATTCCACCACGGCAGGGTTCTGGTTAAAGAGCAAAATGAGGGGCCGCGACAGCAGAATATAGATCCCCGCCACCATCACCGAGAGCATCAGCGTCGCCTTGAGGGAGAATCGGGCGGAGTCGTGAAAGCGGGTTTCGTTTTTCGCCCCGAAGGCGTAGGACGCCACCGGCTGATACCCCTGCATGAAGCCCATAATCACATAGCACCCCACCAAAATGAGCCGCTGAACCACGCCGTAGGCGGCGATAATCAGGTCGCTGTCCGGCAATGCGGCGGCGGCGACGTTGGTGAGAGAGGTGGCTACCGCAAGGCAGATTTGAATGACGGCGGTGGGGATGCCGATGAAAATGACTTCTTTGAATAGTGCCAGCGTGGGCTTCAGGTACTTCACGCCAATTTTAATGATGGATTTTCCGCTCCAGTAGAAGCAGACCAAAATGGCGAAGGTGACGATTTGAGAGACCGTGGTGGCGAGGGACGCGCCGCCGACCCCCATGTTGAAGCCCCAGTCGAACATGAAAATGGGGTCTAAAATCACGTTGAGTGCCGCCCCGGTAATGACGGCGATGGAGGAGATTTTCACCGAGGATTCCGCCCGTGCCGCGCAGTTCATGCTCTGGGCAGGCAGGTTAAAAATGGCGGCAACAAACATCCAAAAGGCGTAGTCCTGCGCCAGCGGCAAAACAGCGTCCGACGCACCGAAGGCCCGGAGGAGCGGCTCCATAAATGCCATGCCCCCGGCGCACAGAAGCACTCCGATGACCCCGGAGGCCGCCACGATGGTGGAGATGGTGGCATTGGCACCGGCTTTGTCACCCGCCCCCAGCTGCCGTCCCGCCAGCACTGCCGCGCCGGCGGCAAAAATGTTCTCGATGGAGACAAAAATCAGCAGCAGGGGCAGTGTGACCCCCACCGCCGCCAGCGCAATTTCGCTGTCTAAAAGCCCGATGTAGGCGGTATCGACGATGTTATAAACCGCCTTGGTCAGCAGGGCGATGGTGGCGGGAACCGCCAGCTTCACAATGGCTTTGGAGGGGGTGACGTCCGCTAAAAGCGACTGGTTTTCTAAAGATTTTCCGTGGCCCATACCCTACTGCTCCCCCCGTTTCACGATGCCGTAGAGCAAAATGGAGAGTGCGCGCTTGCAAATTTCTTCGTGCCGCTCCAAATCAGCGGCCCCCTCCATCTGGAACCGGGCGTTGACGAAATCCTGATAGAGCCGAAAGGTCTCCACGGCGGAGGCTATGGTGGTGTCCCCCCGCAGCTGCACTGTTTGCAGCAGCCCTGTGAGCACCTGTATATTGAGGCTGTCGAAGGGGGCACGCAGGGCGGAAATTCCCGCCGCCAAATGGGCGGGGGTTGCAATCACCACGTCGCAAAACAGCCTGTGTTGGAGGGGATATTGGTGGAAAAAACCCAGTCTCGCGTCAAAATATCGCTCCAACTGGGCGGTTTCCGTCCCGCTCACGTCACTCAGCGCGTGGGTGAGATGCTCCGTGAGGCTGTCGAACAGCTCCTGGACGCAGGCCAGATACAGCTCGTCCTTGTCCTTAAAATAATGGTACAAAATGCCCTTGGAAATGTCCCCCGCCGTGCAGATGGTGTTCACCGAGCTCATGCCGTAGCCCTGTGTGCCAAACTCCGCAAGGGCACTGTCCAAAATCTTTCGCCGACTGATGAGGTTCTTCTCGTCACGTTTCATGCCGTGACCTCCTTAATATAGACTAACTGGTCTGTTTTGTATAGTTTAACACAAACAGACCAGAAAGTCTATATTAAAATAAGGAGGGAATCGGGAGGATAGGTCTTTACAGCGTCAAAACGCCCTTGATGCCTTTGCCGTGAGTTAGCTCGTCAAAGACAAACTGCCAGTTTTCCAGCGGCTCCACATGGGTCACGAGGGGGGAGAGGTCGTGGGGATAGTGGGCGAAAATGTCCGCGGCACGGTCCATGGCGGTATAGTTGCTCATCATGTGAAATTGCAGGTCAATCATCTTTTTCAGGCAGGCATCCCAGGGGATGCTGATGGTGTCCCGACGGGTGAGACCCATCACGGACATCCGGCCGCCTACCCGCAGCAGTTGGAGGCCGGTGCGGATACCCGCCTCCGAGCCGCTGGTTTCCACCACCAAATCCACCCCTTGACCGCCGGTCATGTCCATAGCGCGGGCGAGAACCTCCTCCTCGCCGCCGCTGCACACCGCGTCCGCCCCCAGCTTGAGGGCGGCGGGGAGCCGTAAGGCCGCGGAATTGGGGGTGCCGGAGACCAGAACGGTGGCTCCAGCCGACTTTGCCGCCACCACAGCCAGCTGGGCAATCTGCCCCGCGCCGATGATGGCTACGGTCTCACCGGGTTTGAGGTTGGGATAGTCAATCACGTCGTCCACCAGAATGGTCATAGGCTCCACCAGACAGGCCAGAGCGTCCGGGATGCTGTCCGGTATTTTATGGAGGGCGGCGGCGGGGAGGGCCACATACTCCGCCATTGCCCCGTCCCGATGGATGCCCAGGGTCTGCTTATGGGCGCAGTATTGGGAAAAGCCGTTTTTGCAAAGGGAGCAGGTGCCGCAGGTGTACAGATGGGGCTGGGCGACTACCCGGTCCCCGGGCTGTACCGCGGTGACACCGGGGCCTATCGTCTCCACAATGCCCACAAATTCGTGGCCCATGACGAAGGGGGGCGTGCAGGCAAATTTGCCGTGGAGAATGTGGACATCCATGCCGCAGACGGCACAGGCCAGCACCTTTACCCGCACGTTGTCTGTGGGGGTGAGTTGGGGAATGGGGCGGTCCTCTAAGCGGGAGGTGTCAGCCCCGGGGGCGGATTTATAAAGTGCGCGCATGAAAATACCTCCTAAAAATGACGGGTGCAGTGTTCTTAGAACACTGCACCCGTAGCAGAACAATTTGTGCAGTGCGGAGGCGGCAGGACTAGGAGACGATGTTGGTGTTGGCCGCTTTCAGCTGCTTTTTGTGCTGGATAATTCTGCCGAAGTAGAGGACGGCAAACAGTGCCCAGCCAAAGACAGAGAGAATCACGCTGGACTGAATGGCGGTGACAACCACCACTGCATAGAGTATCCGCTCCACAATCGTGACTTTCTGCTCCACATAGCCCTGAATGGCAACGGCTACGGCGTAGCACACCACCACTGCGGAAATCCAAGTGACAAGGGTGGTGAGGTCAAAGCCAAAGTGCAGATAGTCCGGGTTGAGGGCGAAGGTAAAGGGTAGCGCGAAGCCTGCTATGCCCAGCTTCACCGCCGTTGTTCCCACCTTTAAGGCGTTCTCCTCCGCAATACCGGCGGCGGCGTAGGATGCCACAGCAACGGGAGGGGTGATGGCGGAAATACTGGCGAAGTACAGCAGGAACAGGTGAGCTGCCAGCGGGTCGACACCGATTTTGATGAGTGCCGGAGCGATGGCGGTGGCGCAGATGATGTAGGAGGCGGTGGTGGGTAGGCCCATGCCCAGAATGACGCACACCACCATGGAGAGCACCAGGCTGAGGATGATGCTGGAACCGCCAAGGCTCACGATGAAGTCCGAGAACTTCAGGCCAAGGCCGGTGAGGGCGAACATACCTGTGACGATACCGGAGCAGGCGCAAGCCGCAACCACTTGGGGCAGGCTCTTGCTGCCGTCCACAAAGCCGCCGATAATCTTCTTGAAGGTGAGGCGGTCAGTTTTGTCCAGGAACCCGCAAACCACGATGGCGACCATAGCCCAAATTGCGGCCATCATGGGGGTGGTCTGAATGACCAGCAGCAGGAACAGGAGGACAATGAGGGGGATAATCAGCTTGAAGGAGTGCTTGAGGGATTCCTTCAGGTCGGGCAAATCCTCCTCGGGGATGCCCTCTAGGGAGCGCTTCACGGCCTCCAAGTCCACCATCTTAAAGAGGACGAAGTAGTACATGAGGGCGGGGAGCAGGGCCGCCAGACAGACGACGGAATAGGGTGTGCCGGAAATATCCGCCAGTACGAAGGCAGCCGCGCCCATGATGGGCGGCATAATCTGTCCGCCGGTAGAGGCCACGGCTTCTACCGCGCCTGCGAAACGGGGTCTGTAACCCTGACGCTTCATCAGGGGAATGGTGAAGGCACCGGTACTAACCACGTTTGCCACGGCACTGCCGGAGATACTGCCAAAGAGGCAGCTGGCGACAACGGCCATCTTGGCAGGGCCGCCACGCTTCCGCCCGGTGAGGGCGATGGCGATGTCCTGGAAGATTTTATCCGCGCCGGAGGCACCCAGCATGGCACCGAACAGCAGGAAGAGGAACACGTTGGAGGCGGATACGCCGATGGGCGTACCGTACACGCCTTGGTCGCTGAATACGGTGGTGAGAATCCGCTGCAGGCTGTAACCACGGTGGCCCAGCAGTCCGGGCAGATTGCCGCCCAGCAGTGCGTAGAGCATGGTGATGACAGCAATGGCGGGGAGAATCCAGCCCAGTGTCCGCCGTGCGGCTTCCAGCACCAGCAGGGTGATGATGCCGCCGAACAGGTAGAGCATGGGGGTGAGCTTGCCGGACTGGGTGAGGACGATGAACTCATCGTACTGGAAGATGACGTAGAAGCTGGAGACCAAAATCAGCGCGATTAAAGCCCAGTCTACAATGAGGAACTTGGTGGGGTTTTTCTTGCTGGTGGGGACATAGAGGAACACCAGAATGAGGCCCAACAGCAGATGCCATGCGTAGAAACGGATACTCTCCATGGGGAACACGGTGAACTGCCCGATGTGGAGCAGGCCGGTGAACACAGAGAGGCAAATGACGAAGTATTTTTTGAATAGGTCGTAGTTTGACGGTTTTCCCATGATAACCCTCCTCTTTAGGGGACCCCGACCCGCGAAACACACGCGGGCCGGAGTCGGTATAGATGAATGGAACGGTGGGTGGTGCGATTAACCCTTGTACTCGGGGGGAATGAGCTTTGCGGGAACCTCAATGCCCACTTCCTTCAGGTAGCGCACAACGCCTGCATGGAGGGGAATGTTGAAGTTGAGGGTGTTTTCTGCAGTCATGTACTTGGCGCTGCTGTGGACTGCAATCATGTCATCCTGATGCTCGCAGAGGGTCTTAATCATCATGTACACGTCATCCTCAGGCACATCGGAGCTGGTGACAAGCATGTTCCACTCGGAGATGCTGGGGACGTCCTCCGTGGTAGCCTTATAGGAGCCGGCGGGCATGGCGGAGGCGGTGTGGAAGTCATATTTGTCGGTAAAGTACTTCTGCTCGTCAGCGGAGAGGGAGATGAAGGAAAGGTCATTGGTGCTCTCCAGCTCGCTGATGGCGGCGAAGGGAGGATAGGAGAAGAGGATAGCCGCGTCGATAACGCCGTTACCAACAGCGGTGGCGGTGGCACCGTGGCCATCGTTGTGAATCTGCTTGGGGACAATGTTGTTCTCCTCGAAGAACTTGCGGAAGATGGCGTCCATGGCGGCACCCTTGGAGCCTAAGCCCACAATTTTGCCGTTCAGGTCAGACATGCTCTCGATGCCGGAGCCCTTCATGGTGTAGATGGTCAGCCAAGAGGGATAGAGTGCCAGCGCGCCACGGAGTTTGTCGTGCTTGACGCCGCCGGTCCAGTCTGCATTGCCCTGCATGGCCTCGTAGAGGGAGGAGCACATTGCAACGCCCAGCTCGGCACTGCCGTCCTGCAGCATGCTCAGGTTCGCGCTGCCGCCGCCGGTGGTCTCGGAGGTGAAGTTAAAGTATTCGGGTGCATACTTGTTGAGCACCTGGGCAGCACCGCCGCCCATCAGGTAGAAGTTGCCGCCAACGGAGCCGCTGGCCATGGAATACTTGCTGGGGGAGGCGGGGGGTGCGGGGTTGCCGCTGGCATCGGTGACAGCGGGAGCGTCGGGGCCTGCGGAGGGTTCGGTGGCGGGGGGAGTGCTGCAGGCCACCAGGGACAGGGCCAGCACAGCGGCGAGAGTCAGAGAGATAAGCTTTTTCATGTGAATTCTCCTTTATATTTGGTATTTGGTTTCTATTTCATCTGCCAGAGATAGATTTTCACGGAGCGGAAGGCGATGCCGCCCTGGAAACCGCCGCCGTAAACGTGGCCACCCGCGGTAGCCACAGAGGCATGAATGTGGACGAAGAGAGGGCCCTGCTCGGTGTATACCTTTTGAAGTGCCGGGTCCATCAGCTCCCGCTTCATAATTTCGCCGGTGAAGGAGAGCACCTCGCCGGGGCCGATGCAGGGGATAGCCACTGCCGTAGGCGGAAATTCCATGGAGGTGGGGGTGGTGAGGCGGAAGTCCCGAATGGAGCCGATGGCCCCGCTGATGTAGGCACTTTCCCAGCCCTTTTCCAGCATGAATTCATTGATTTTGCTCTTCAAATCCTGGTCCTTGCCAACGATGAGTTCATAGGGTGTCGCCATAAAAATCCACTCCTTTACTGCACAAATTTCAGAGCCTGGCTGGCTGCGATGAGAATGGGGTCGTACACCGGTGCCACAGAGGGGGAGTAGACCAAGTCCAGCTCGTTGAGCTGCTCTACGGTCATGCCGGCGGTGATGGCGGCCACCAGGACGTTTACCCGCCCTGCGATGCTGGACCCGCCAATGCCTTGTCCCCCTAAAAGTCTGCCGCTCTTCCGGTCGAAGATGAGGGTGAGCTTGTTGTCGGTACCGCCGGCGTAGTAGGAGGCGCGGTCACGCTTCACAATGCCGGAGGAAACCGCGTCAAAGCCGGCATCCTTGGCCTGCTGGACAGTTAAGCCGGTGGAGGCGATGTACAGGTCGAAGACCTTGGTGACTTGAGAGGTGAGGACACCCCGGAAAGTCCCCGCCTCGCCGCCGATGTTGCCGCCGGCAATCCGTCCCTGCTTGTTGGCCACGGTGCCCAGGGGGACGTAGCAGGCCTCCCCGGTGAGCAGCTGATACATCTGCACGCAGTCGCCGCAAGCCCAGATGGCGGGGTCTGAGGTCTGCAGTGTTTCATCCACTACAATTCCCTTTTTCAGACCCAGCGTCAGCCCGCACTCCTCGGCAAGTGCTGTGTTGGGATGTACCCCCACGGACATGAGCACCAAATCGGTGGGAATGACGGTACCGGCGGCAGTTTTGATGCCTACGGCCTTTCCGTCCTCCACCAGAATTTCGCTGACCGTGGTGTTCAGGTGGGTGATGACGCCGTTCTGCGTCAGCGTGGTGAGAATTTCGTCGGCATAGCCCTCGTCTAGGAAGGGCAGCAGCCGGGGGAGCGTCTCCACCAAATCCACCTGAATGCCGGAGAGGGTGAGTTCCTCGGCTACTTCAAGACCGATGAAACCGCCGCCCACAATGACGGCCCGTTTGGCACCCTGCCGGACTTTTTCCTTCAGCAGAATTCCGTCCTCCACGGTCCGCAGACAGTGGACACCCTCCGCGGTGACACCGGGGAGTTTGGGGACGAAGGGCACGGCCCCGGTGGCAATCACCAGAAAGTCGTATTCCTGCTGAAAAGTTTCGTGGCTATCTAAGTTTTCCACAGTGACGATTTTGCGCTGACGGTCAATGGAGTTCACCTGATGGTGAATGTGGGTCTGAATGTCCCGCTTGTGGCAGAGTTCCCCCACCGTCAGCGATACCAAATCCTCCGGCTCGGCAATCATGCCGCCAACAAAGTAGGGCAGACCGCAGGAGCCGTAGCTCACATAGCCGGATTTTTCAAAGACTGTGATTTCCAGCGCGGGGTTGCAGCGTTTTGCCTTGGAAGCCGCGCTCAGTCCCGCTGCCGTGCCGCCAATGACGATGAGTTTCTTTCCCATGTGGGCTCACTCCTCCTAGTTTACTTTACGCCGTACTTTTCCACAACACCCATTTCGGTCATCATCTTCACCAGGCCGTCGTAGTGGGGGCCGGCGTAGTCCAGATAGGGCTTGCGCATATGTCCGCCGGGGAGACCCAGCACATTGAGAGCAGCCTTGATAACAATGGGATTGGAGAGCTGATACAGCTCGCCCAGCAGGGGGAACCACTTGTAATATTCCGTGCGGCACTCCTCGATGATGGTCATGTCGGTCCAGGGGCGGGAATATTTGGCAGCCTCTTCGGGGAAGATGTTGCCGCCGATGTTGGCGGTACCCGAGCCGCCCACAGCCAGGGTGGGGATGACGATGGAGTACTTGGGATAGTCGCAGCAGAGGAGGTTCAGGCGGTCGCCGCACAGACGCTTAATCTTCACCAGCTGGCTCACGTTGGGCATAGCCTCTTTGTCTACGATGAAGTTCTCGTGGCGGTCAACCAGCTTTTTGATGGTCTCGGGGTCCACGTTCACGCCCAGACGGGAGGGGTTGTTGTAAATGCCGCAGGGGAGCTTGGTAGCACTCATGCAGGTGTCCAGATGCTCAAAGGCGGCGTTCTGGGGGATGAGCACATAGGGGGGGATGGTGAAGATAACGCCGTCCGCGCCCTCAGCCTCGCAGAACTTTGCGAAGTCGACGCTGGCATCGGTGGTGAGTGCGGCGCAGCTGAAGAACACGGGGATGCGGCCCTTGGTCATTTGAATGACATTGGTGACGATGGATTTCTTCTCTTCCAAGGACAGGAGAGTTACTTCGCCTGCGGAGCCCAACACAAAGAGCTCGGAAGTGCCGTACTGAATCTGCCGGTCAATTAAGACCTTGAATGCGCCGAAGTCTACCTTTCCGTCTGCACCGAAGGGAGTGGGCATCGCTACCCAGGAACCGGTTGGTCTTACCATAATAAATCACCTCATCATAAATTTTGGGGAAACAGTTCTGTTTGCTTTTGCGTACCCTCACTATAAAGGGTGCCGTAAAACAATGCAGTAGCATTTTTCACAATGTAACATTCGATACAAATGAGACAAAACAGCTATGTTATTGCTAAAAAAACTGTGCAGGATGCACAAAAACAAGAGAAAAAGACACGACAAAATCCTACATTTTCCTTTTTATGGATATTGTTTTGGAGGTTTTTACAGTTTTTACTGCAAAACTTTGTCATATACAGCAGTCGTTCTTTTCTTGGTAAAATCTGCGCGTCTTGCATTTGGGGCGAAATCACGTTATACTATGGTTATGAAGCTGAAAAATGGGACGTAATTGGCGTATTTTGGGGAAATTGGGAGGGATTTTGTAAAAATGGAAGAGTTCAATCGAATCACATTGACAACGCCGGATTTATACAACGAAGAGCTGGATAAAATCATCGGAGCGGTGGCAGAAAAAGTCACCTACCCGGCAAAGTTTGTTTTTTCAACGCCGGGCTGCGATATGGGCGGTATTTATTATATTGAACGGGGTCGCACCAAGCACTATATGGACAGTGCTGACGGTGTGACTAAAATCCTTTACACCCTGACCGCGGGCTGGTTTTTCGGTGAAACCCCCTATTTTCTCAAAACTGCCACCGGCCTCTTTTCCCAGACCGAGACGGAGACGGTGCTCTATAAAATCCCCGACAGCGCCTGCCAGAAGCTGATGGTGGAAAATCGCCTCTTTCGGGAGACCATGCTCAAATGCTACTCGCTGAAAATGCTGATGCTGCGGTATGAGATTGCAAACCTCACCTTCAACTCCTGCAAAAGCAGGCTGAAAAGGCTTTTCTGCTCCTCTGTGGACACCGAGGTTGTCACCGAGCCGGGCTGGTACAATATGAAGGTGCACTACACCCACTACGAGCTCAGCGAAATCGTGGGCGGTGCCCGCGTCACCATCAGCCGCCAGATTAACGAGCTGTGTGCCGAGGGATTTTTGCGCACCATCAACCGGCATATGCAGGTGAGCATTGAAAAATATAAAGAGTACATGGCCCAGCGTGACAGTACGCTCTAAATTGCGCAAAACCGCCCGGCTCCTCTCACAGAGGGGTTTCGGGCGTTTTTTTCGTCTGTGTAACATTTGTGCATTTGTAACATATGGTCTTGCTTTTTACGAGAAAGATTGATACTTTAGACAAATCAACATGGATGTTCAAAAAAGGTGTGTGAAACCCTGTTCCGTTTGCTTTTGCGTGGTATGCGGATAAACCGGTTTGTTTTGCGCCCTTTTTTCTGCTACCCAAATATGAAAAACCATAGAAAGGTTGGAGTGACAAATGGACAAAAAAATTTACGATACCTATGTGGCAATTCTGCGGGAAGAGCTCATCCCCGCGCTGGGTTGCACCGAGCCCATCGCCATCGCCTACGCCGCCGCCAAGGCCCGAGAAGTTTTGGGGGAGATGCCCGAAAAAATCGTGGTGGAGTGCAGCGGCAACATCATCAAAAACGTGAAGGGTGTCATTGTGCCCACCACCGGGGACATGAAAGGCATTGATACCAGCGCGATTTTAGGCTCCCTCTTAGGGGGCAGCTACCGCAAGCTGGAGGTGCTCACCGCCGCCACCCCAGAGGATATTCTCAAAACCCGCGCCCTGCTGGCCACCAATATGTGCGAGGTGAAGCTCTTAGAGGGGGTTGCCACCCTCCACGTCATTGTCCACTCCTACTGCGGCGCGGATAGTGCCATGGTGGAGATTGCCGACGGCCACACCAACATTATCCGGGTGGAGAAAAACGGCGAAGTCCAGTTTTCCGGCGCGGAAAAGGCCCAGACCGGGGGCAGTGCCGTAGCCGACCGAAAACTCCTGAATATGCGTGACATTTTTGAATTTGCCAACACGGTAGATTTGGACGATGTCCGTGACGTGCTCAAGCGTCAGGTGGATTTGAACCTGCTCATCGCCCAGGAGGGCCTCACGAACCCCTACGGGGTCAACGTGGGCTCCTGCCTGCTGAAATATTACGACAAAGACGACGTGAAAATCATGGCCAAGGCCCTCCCCGCCGCGGGGAGCGATGCCCGGATGGGGGGCTGTGTCCTGCCGGTGGTGATCAATTCCGGCAGCGGCAATCAGGGTATGACCGTCTCCCTCCCTGTGGTGGTTTACGCCCGCGCCCTAAAGGTGAGCGACGATATGCTCTATCGGGCACTGGTGATGAGCAATCTCACCGCCATCCACCAAAAAACCGGGCTGGGCAAGCTCTCCGCTTACTGCGGCGCGGTCAGTGCCGCCTGTGGCAGCGGTGCGGGCATCTCTTATCTCCACGGCATGAATTTTGAGCAGATTAGCCGCACCATCACCAATACGTTGGGGAATGTCTCCGGCATCGTCTGCGACGGGGCCAAGCCCTCCTGCGCCGCCAAAATCGCCTCCGCGGTGGATGCCGCCATTATGGCCCACTATATGTCAGAGGACGAGAGCGTCTTTGGGGCCGGCGAGGGCATTGTCACCGAGGACGTGGAGCACACCATCCGTAACGTAGGCCGTCTGGGCCGTGACGGTATGAAGTCCACCGATGTTGAAATTCTCAACATGATGATTGGAAAGTAAAAAAAGAAAGGAAGATCACCATGCGCGTAGAGCATCACCCCATTTTGGAGGATGCCAAGGTGGCGGATACCTACATCTATTTTGACGGCCAAAAAATCCCCGCCCTGTCCGGCGAGCCGGTAGCGGCGGCACTGATGGCACAGGGGATTCGGAAGTTTCGCTATACGGAGAAGAAAAAGCTGGCCCGTGGGCTTTTCTGCGGCATCGGCCGCTGTAACGACTGCAAGATGATTGTGGACGGCGTTCCCAATGTGCGCACCTGCGTCACCCCGGTCAAAGAGGGGATGCGGGTAGAAACCCAGCAGGGGCTGGGCGGCAAAGGGGGGCCTGACAATGGATAGGGTGCAGGTGCTCATTGTAGGTGCCGGCCCCGCCGGCCTTTCCGCCGGTATTGAGGCGGCAAAATCCGGCGCGGGGGTACTGATGATTGACGAAAATCGTAAGCCCGGCGGACAGCTTTTTAAGCAAATTCATAAATTTTTCGGCTCCCGGGCCCACCGTGCAGGGGTGCGTGGCTTTGAAATCGGCCGCCAACTGCTGGCGGAGTCCCAAAGTTTGGGGGTGCAGGTGCTGTTAGGCTACCCGGTCTACGGCATTTTTGAGGGCAATCGGGTGCTCTACGGCTCCCCGGAGGGGGTCAAGAGCATCTGCGCCGATAGAATTATTCTGGCCACCGGTGCCAACGAAAATAACATCTGCTTCGAGGGTTCCACCCTCCCCGGCGTGATGACCGCAGGTGCCGCCCAGACCATGGTGAACGAAAATCGGGTACTCCCCGGCAAGCGGGTGGTGATGATTGGCGCGGGCAACGTGGGGCTTATCATCTCCTACCAAATCATGCAGGCGGGGGGCCAAGTGGCGGCCATCGTCGAGGCGGGGCCCACCATCGGGGGCTACGGTGTCCACGCCGGCAAAATCCGCCGGGCAGGGGTGCCCATTCTCCTCAGCCATACGGTAAACCGTGTGTTGGGCACGGAGCAAGTGGAGGGCGTGGAGCTCATCGCGTTGGACGAGCATTTCGAGAAAATCCCCGGCACGGAGCAGCTCCTTGAGGCGGACACCGTCTGCATGGCGGTGGGGCTCTCCCCCATGGTGGAACTGGCCGCGCTGGCGGGTTGCCGCCTGACGGAATCCCCGGCACTGGGGGGCACCGTGCCCCTCCATAACGAAAATATGCAGACCACGGTGTCTACCGTCTATGTGGCGGGGGACATCGCCGGCGTAGAGGAGGCCAGCACCGCCATTGAGGAGGGACGGCTGGCAGGCATCGCCGCCGCCGAAAGTCTGGGGCTGTGCAGCGATGCCCAGGCGCGGAAGAAAGCGGTCCACGACCGCCTTGCCGCCCTGCGCTCCGGCGAATTTGGGCGCAAACGCTTTGAGGCCAAAGCCGCCATAGAAGCGGCATTTCAGGGAGGTGAGGGCGCGTGAATCAGGAAAGCGTGGCATATTCGGGGGTTATTTCCGAAAAACTGCTCACCGGGCTGCCCGGTGTCCCCTCCGCCCAGCGGCTGGAGTTGGGGCCGGTGGCCTGCATCGAGTGCTCCCAGCAAATCCCCTGTAACCCCTGCGAGGAGGCCTGTCCGCGGCACGCCATTACGGTGGGTGCCGCCATCACAGCCCTGCCCGTACTGGACGAAAATCTGTGCAACGGCTGTGGGCTGTGCATCACCCGATGCCCCGGTCTGGCGATTTTCAACGTCCACCGTAATTATAGCGAAAGCACCTCTTTGGTGAGCTTTCCCTATGAGTATTACCCCTTGCCTGTGCAAGATAGCGCGGTGCGCTGTGGCGGCAGGGACGGCGGCTACCTCACCATGGGCACCGTCCGCCGTGTCCTCACCCATCCCAGCTTCGACAAGACGGCGGTAGTCACCGTGGAGGTTCCCAAGGAATTTTGTATGTCGGTACGAACCCTGTGCCGAGAGGGAGGGCTGACAAATGGAACCTAACAAGGAGAACATTTACATCTGCCGCTGTGAGGAAATTACAGTGGCGGACGTGGAGCGCGCCATCGCGGCGGGTGCCCGGACGCTCACCGCCGTCAAGGTTCGCACCAATGCCGGTATGGGAATCTGTCAGGGCATGACCTGTCGCAAAAATATTGAAAAAATGCTCCGTGAAAAAGCGGTGGGCGAGGGCTGTCCCTGCCATTCCCCCTATCGGTTCCCCGTCCGCACCGTTACGGCGGGCGCGCTGGAAAAAGAATTTGAAGAGCAGGGGGGCGGGACAGTATGACGGCAGACGTAATCGTCATCGGTGGCGGTGTTATCGGCAGTGCCATCACCTACTACCTCAGCAAGCGGGGCAAGCGAGTGGTGCAAATCGAGCGGGAGTATTACGCCGCAGGGGCCAGCGGAGCCTGCGACCAGATGGTGATTCCCCAGTCCAAGGCTCCCAACGAACACCTGACATTGGCTCTTTATAGTGAGCAGCTCTACCGCCAGCTGGCGGAGGAATTAAAGACGGATATTGAGTACGTCCCCAAGGGGAGCATGGTGCTCATCGAAAACCGGCAGGAGCTTCAAATCATGGAGGAAGTCACAGCCAAGCAGCGTGCGCTGGGGCTGGACGTGACCATTGTGGACACCAAAGACGCCATGAAGCTGCAGCGGGGCCTGAACCCCGAGGCCATCATCGCCTCTACCTACTGCCCCCAGGGCGGCGAGGTGAACCCATTTCGCATGAATCTGGCCTTTTCCGATGCCGCCGTCCGTCTGGGCGCGGTGGTCAAGCTGTACGCGCCGGTGACAGAGGTGCTCCTCCAAAACGGTGCAGTGGCCGGGGTGAAAACCCCTGCGGAGACCATCTCCGCCCCCATCGTCGTGGACGCGGCAGGTGCGTGGGCACCCCAAATTGGCGAAATGGTGGGGCTGAACCTGCCCATTAAGCCCCGCCGTGGACAAATTTTCATCACCGAGGCGGTGGCACCTTTTGTGGATAAATGCGTCCTCAACGCCCGGTATATCGTGGCTAAGCACCACCCGGAAATGCTGAAAAACGACACTTCGGAGCTGGCGCGGCTGGGGGTGGGCATCTCCCTCACCCAGTCCCACAAGGGAAATATCCTCATCGGCTCCACCCGTGAATTTGTGGGCTTCGACACCGCCAACACCTACGAGGGTCTTGGTGAGCTGATGAAAAACGCCCTCCATCTCCTCCCCGGTCTGGCGGACAAAAACATCATCAGAACCATGGGCGGTGTCCGCCCCTATCCCCCGGACAGCAAGCCCCTCATCGGGTTTGTGGGTCGGGTACCGGGATTTTTCGTCGCCGCCGGCCACGAGGGGGACGGCATCTGCCTCGCCCCCGCCACAGGCCGCCTGGTGGCGGATTTGATAGCGGACGGCAAAACCCAAGTCCCCGCCGCCGCCTCTTTCGACCCCAACCGATTCCAGCTGTAAAACAAAAAACGCTACCGGCAGGCATAAGGCCCGCCGGTAGCGTTTTTTTGTTGTTTTGGAATATAAAAACACACTTTTTCTCAAAATTCCCGACGTTTTCCCGACGCTTCGTTTTGTATAATGAATAAAAAGTATCTGGAAAGTGAGGGACACAAAATGTAAACGAAAAAACCGAACTCCGCGTTGCTCGAAAAAACAAAGACCGCACCGGTGCCCCCGCATTGCCTTCACCGCCGTGGCGGGGGCAGTGCACCACGCAACAGCTGTATGAAGTTAAAATAGATTTGTGGAGGTACAATATGACTTTTACATTTGAAACTCTGCCGATTAAAGGCAAAGAGATTTTGCGGCAAGGTATTTTGGACTGCTTTCAGCGCGATATTTCCACGGTGTCCTGTACGTTCAGTGCACGCAACTATGTGTTTATCTTT
>JAVXKN010000011.1:0-16038 GCA_036647315.1 Oscillospiraceae bacterium
CTACAAAGAGGCCAACTTCCTGGGCCGCGGCACCGTCACCTGCTCCGAAATTTTCTTCACCTCCCCCTCCCGCTGCGCCGTGGCGGACTCCTGCGCCGTGTCTCTTGACCGCCGCATGACTGCCGGCGAAACTTGGGAGAGCTGCCTGCAGGAAATCCGCGATCTGCCCGCCTGCAAGAAGTACGGCGCGGACGTGGTGGTCTCCATGTACAACTACGACCGCCCCTCCTACACCGGCTGTGTCTATCCCATCGAGTGCTACTTCCCCACTTGGGTCATTCCCGAGGACCACAAGGTCACAAAGGCTCTGGAAAGCGCTTATAAGGGCCTCTACGGCGACAAGCGTCTGGGCTGCCCGGTGAACGAGGAAATGCGTCAGGCACGCCCCCTCACCGACAAGTGGACTTTCTCCACCAACGGCGTGTCCATCATGGGCCGCAACGGCATCCCCTGCATCGGCTTTGGCCCCGGTGCCGAGGCACAGGCCCACGCCCCCAACGAGAAGACCTGGAAAATCGACCTGGTGCGCTGCGCCGCAGTGTACGCCGCCCTGCCCCAGACTTACTGCGAATGAGTTTCGCCCCGGGAAAATCCACACAAAACTAAAATAATAAGGGAGACTACACACATGGATAAGACACTTCAGTCCTACATTGACAAACTCAACAAACTCAACTTCAAGGAGATGTACGAGGGCGACTTTTTCCTGACTTGGGAGAAGTCCGACGACGAAATTGAGGCCGTGTTCACCATTGCCGACGCTCTGCGCTACATGCGTGAGCACAACATTTCCACCAAGATTTTCGAGTCCGGCCTGGGCATTTCCCTGTTCCGCGACAACTCCACCCGCACCCGTTTCTCCTTTGCCTCCGCCTGCAATCTGCTGGGCTTAGAGGTTCAGGATTTGGACGAGGGCAAGAGCCAGATCGCCCACGGCGAGACCGTCCGCGAGACCGCCAACATGATTTCCTTCATGGCTGACGTCATCGGCATCCGTGACGATATGTACATCGGCAAGGGCAACAAGTACATGCACGACGTGGTAGACGCTGTGTCTCAGGGCAATCAGGACGGCGTTCTGGAGCAGAAGCCCACCCTCGTGAACCTGCAGTGCGACATCGACCACCCCACCCAGGCCATGGCCGATATGCTCCACATCATCCACGAGTTCGGCGGCGTTGAGAACCTGAAGGGCAAGAAAATCGCCATGAGCTGGGCCTATTCCCCCTCCTACGGCAAGCCCCTCTCCGTCCCCCAGGGCATCATCGGTCTTATGACCCGCTTTGGCATGGACGTGGTGCTGGCCCATCCCGAGGGCTACGAAGTCATGCCCGAAGTGGAAGAAGTCGCCCGCAACAACGCTAAGAAGACCGGCGGTTCCTTCAAGAAAACCAACAACATGGCTGAGGCATTCAAGGATGCCGACATCGTGTATCCCAAGAGCTGGGCTCCCTTTGCCGCTATGGAAAAGCGCACCGTCCTCTACGGCAACGGCGACACCGCCGGCATCAACGCCCTGGAGCAGGAGCTGCTTGCCCAGAACGCCAACCACAAGGATTGGTGCTGCACCGAGGATCTGATGAAGACCACCAAGGACGGCAAGGCCCTGTACCTCCACTGCCTCCCCGCCGACATCAACGACGTCTCCTGCAAGGACGGCGAAGTGGAAGCCACCGTGTTTGACCGCTACCGCACCCCCCTCTATAAGGAGGCCTCCTTCAAGCCCTATATCATCGCCGCCATGATTTTCCTTGCCAAGAGCGAGAATCCTCAGGAGACTTTGAAGGCCCTTGAAAAGCGCGCAACTGACAGACATTTTCAGAAGTAAGTAACTCCCACCCACAACAAATTGGGCGGGCGATGAAACCATCGTCCGCCCTTTTTTATTTGATGAAATGAGGTTCCTTTTATGGGTAAGCGCATCGTAATCGCCTTGGGCGGCAACGCTTTGGGCAATAATCTCCCGGAACAAATGATTGCTGTCCAGCAGACGGCAAAGGCAATCTGCGACCTGATTGAGGCGGGCAACGAGGTCATCGTGGCCCACGGCAACGGCCCTCAGGTGGGCATGATTCAGACGGCTATGGCAGAGCTCACCCGCTCTGACCCGGAAAAATACATCCCCTGCCCCCTCTCTGTCTGCGTCGCCATGAGTCAGGGCTACATCGGCTACGACTTGCAGAACGCACTCCGTGAGGAGCTGTTAAACCGTGGCATGGAAAAGGGCGTTGCCACCGTGCTCACTCAAGTAGTGGTGGACGAAAAAGACCCCGCCTTCCAGCACCCCACCAAGCCCATCGGTGCCTTTATGACAAAGGCAGAGGCGGACAAAATGGTGGCCGAGCGTGGCTACAACGTGGTGGAGGACGCAGGCCGTGGCTATCGCCGGGTGGTGGCCTCTCCCCGTCCCCAGTCCATTGTGGAGCTCTCCACCATCCGCACCCTCGTGGACGGCGGACAGGTGGTTATCGCCTGCGGCGGCGGCGGCATCCCCGTCACCACTCAAGGCCATCACCTCAAGGGCGCGGCCGCTGTCATTGACAAGGACTTTGCCTCCTGCGTCTTAGCCCAGCAGGTGGACGCGGACTGCCTCATCATCCTCACCGCCGTTGAAAAAGTCGCCATCAACTTCGGCAAGCCCGACGTGAAATGGCTGGACTCCCTCACCGTGGCAGAGGCCGCAGAATACTCCGCCGCCGGGCACTTTGCCCCCGGCTCTATGCTCCCCAAGGTCCAGGCAGCCAGCGAATTTGCCGCCTCCGCCCCCGGGAGAATGTCCCTCATCACCCTCCTAGAAAAAGCCAAAGAGGGCATCGCCGGCGAAACCGGCACCCGTATAGAGGGCTAAGCGCGAGCGTAGGCACATAGGCTGGCTAAGACCGGAGCGGAGCAAACGGACCGAAGGCACGAAGTGCCGCAGGACGGCTTGCGCAGTCGGAGGGCTTAGAACAGCCGTCGATGTGCCCAACGCGAGCGTGACATCTGGTACCCATAAAAAAATCCCGCTCACTGATACAGTGAGCGGGATTTTTTGAACCTTTTTTAGGCGTTGCCGCAAGCGACATTCACGTCAACCACCGTGAGGCACTTGGTGGGGCAGGATTCGGCGCAGGTGCCGCAACCGGTGCACTTGTCTTGATCCACCACTGCCAGATTGTTCACGATGTGAATGGCGTCGTGGGGGCAGACCTGCTGGCACTTGGTGCAGCCGATGCAGCCGGCGGAGCAGGCCTTGCGGACAGCTACGCCCTTGGCGGTGCTGCTGCACTTGACCACCAAGTTGGCAGTCTGAGGAATGACGCTGATAATGTGGCTGGGGCAGGCTTTGACGCAGAGGGAGCAGCCGATGCAGAGGGAGCGGTCCACTTCCGCGATGCCCTTCACCATGTTGATGGCACCCTTGGGGCAGACCGCGGCACAGTCGCCGCCGCCCATGCACCCGAAGGAACAGGCACCCACGCCGCCAAAGTAAAGCTTCATGGCCTTACAGCTGCGCTCGCCGGTGTAGTTCATCTTCTCTTGGGTGTGCTCGCAGTCGCCGGAGCAGTGGACCACGGCGACCATCTCCACCACGTCGGCGGCCTCAACACCCAGCACGTCAGCAACGGCCTTAGCGCAGGAGTCGGCACCGGGGACGCAGAGGTTGGTGCGGGTTTCTGTGCCGGCGGCAAGGGCTTTTGCGTAGCCGTCGCAGCCGGGATAGCCGCAGGCACCGCAGTTTGCGCCGGGGAGAGCCTCACGGAGAGGGGCAAACTTTTCGTCCTCCTTGACAGCCATCACCTTGGCGGCAATGACGAGCACCACGGAGCAGATGAGGCCGATTGCGGTGACGAGAACGATAGCAAATACGATAGGATTCATTTTTTCGTCCCCCCTTAACCGAACAGCTTTTCCACCACGCCCACGAATCCAAAGAAGGAGACGGAGACGATGGCGGCAGCGGTCAGCGTGATGGGCAGGCCCTGGAAGGATTCGGGGGCCTTGCAGTTTTCAATGCGGGAGCGAACGCCGGAGAAGAGCACCATGGCAAGGAAGAAGCCCAGGCCGGAACCCAGAGAGTTCACCATGGATTCTGCAAAGGTGTACCCCTCGTCGATGTTCAGAATGGTGACACCCAGCACGGCGCAGTTGGTGGTAATCAGCGGCAGGTAGATGCCCAGTGCCTTATGCAGGGCGGGGATGTACTTCTTCATCGCGGTTTCGATGAGCTGCACCAGAGCCGCAATGACGAGGATGAACACGATGGTCTGGAGGAAGCCCAGACCGTTGGGGTCCAGAATGAACCGCTGAATGGGCCAAGTGACGGCGGTAGCCAGCACCATGACGAAGATAACGGCGATGGACATACCCGTTGCCTGGTCAAGCTTTTTGGAGACACCCAGGAAGGGGCAGATGCCGAGGAAACGCTGGAGGACGTAGTTGTTAATCAGAACCGCGCTCATTAAAATGAGCATAAATCCACGAAAGTCCATTTGTTATGCCTCCTCCTTTCCGATTTTAGCGCAGGCGGTGGCATTGGGGCAGGCTGTGCAGCCGAATTCCTTTTTCTTGATGCCCTTGCCCTTGGTGATTTTCATCACGGCGGCAATCATGCAGCCGAAGATGAAGAACCCGCCGGCGGGACGGACAAGAATGGGGATTGCGAAGTCGGACAGAACGGGAATCATCATGCCCGCAAAGGAACCGGCACCCAGTACCTCGCGGATGGTGGCCATGACAAAGAGGGTCAGCGTAAAGCCGATGCCCATGCCGATGCCGTCCAGCGCGGAGTCCACAACGGTGTTCTTATTGGCGAACATTTCGGCACGGCCGAGGATGATGCAGTTGACGACGATGAGGGGGAGGTACACGCCCAACGCCTCGTACAGCGGCGGCACCAGTGCCTGCACCAACATCTGCACCACGGTGACGAAGCCGGCGATGACCACGATGTAGCACGGAATACGGACAGAATCGGGGATGATTTTCCGCAAGAGGGAGATGAAGATGTTGGAGCAAATCAGGACGATGGCGGCTGCCACGCCCATGCCGATGGCGTTCACAACGGAGGTTGTGGTGGCCAAGGTGGGGCAGGTGCCCAGCACCAGAACCAGCACCGGGTTTTCACGGAGGATACCGGCGGTGAGGGTTCTCATCTTGTTATTCTTTTCCATTATGCCGCCTCCTTTAAGACTTTGTAGGCTTCAAAGGCGGGCTCTACGCCACTTATAAATGCCTTGGAGGAAATGGTCGCGCCGGAGATGGTACTAATCCCATCCAGTGCCTCGCCCTTGCCCAAGAACTGGGCCGCGAACTCAGGAGCGTCCATGACCTTGGTGCCGATGCCCTGGGTTTCGGCGTGCTTTAAGACCTTCACGCCGGTGATGACCCCTTCGGTGTCCATGCCGAGAATCATGGAGATTTTGCCGCCGAAGCCCTTGGTGGTGAGCATCATGACGTAACCGCTATTGTCGGCGGGAGCATAGACCTCGGTGACGGCGGCGGGGAGACCCGTCACGTCCATCTTGGTAAAGCCGGTGCCGCCGGGGAGCACTTCCGCACGGGCTGCCTCTGCGGCTGCCTGCTCGGCTGCTACGATAATGGGTTCGGTGACGCTGTTGGTGAGGGCCAGCGCGCTGGAAATCACCAGACAGATGGACACCAGCACGATGATGGGCATAAACAAACTTTTCTTGTCGCTCATTATTTCGTCCCTCCCATCGCTTTTTGCTGGGTGAGCTTGTCAATATGAGGCGTGAGAATGTTCATGAGGAGGATTGCGTAGGAAACGCCTTCGGGCAGAGTGCCGAAGATACGAATGAGCAGGGTCAACAGGCCACAGCCCACGCCGTAGATGATTTTGCCCAGCTTGCTCATGGGGGAGGTGGAATAATCGGTAGCCATGAAGATGGCACCCAGCAGCAGACCGCCGCCGGTGAGGGCGTGGAGCGGGCTGATGCCGGCAATGAGGGAGCCGATTAAAACCGTACCGATGAAGCAGACGGGGATGTGCCAAGAAATGACCTTCCGCACCAGCAGATACACGCCGCCTACCAGCAGTGCCACAGCGCAAGTCTCGCCCAGCGAACCGCCGTGAGTACCCAGAAGCATGGACTGTACGCCGGGGAGAGTGCCCTCCGCGCCGTTCATAATCATCATGGGGGTGGCGGTGGAAACGCCGTCATAGGTGAAGGTAGCCATCTGACCGAAGGAGATGAGCAGAATCACGCGGGCGGTGATGGCGGGGTTTGCGAAGTTCTGACCGATGCCGCCAAAGAGCTGCTTAATGACAATGATTGCAATGACGCTGCCCAGTCCGGCCATCCACAGGGGCAGGTCGGCGGGGAGACACATGGCAAGCAGGGTGCCGGTGACAGCGGCGGACAGGTCGCCGATGGTGACGGGGAGGTGCATCAGCTTTTCCCACACAAACTCGGCACCCACCGCGCAGATAACGCAGGTGAGAATCACGAGGAGGGCGGAAACCTTGAAAATAAGTACCGAGGCCACCACGGCGGGGAGCAGGGCAATGAGAACGTCCCGCATGATGGTGGAGGTGCTGGAATTGTCTCTCAAATGGGGAGACGAGGTTACGGTGAGCAGCTTCATGCCTTCGCCCCCTCCTTTTTCTCTAGTTCTGCGGCCTTTGCCTTTTTGGCGGCGGCGATGGCGGCCATGGCGATGGGCTTTGCCAGCCGGTTCATCTGCACAACGTCCTTTTTGGCGGGGCACACGAAGGAGCACACGCCGCACTCCATGCACAAATCAGCCTTGGCGGCAATGAGGCCGTCCACGTTGTCCATGAGGTATGCCTTCTCGATGTTGGGAGGCATGAGGCCCATGGGGCAGTGGTTGGCGCAGCGGCCGCAGTGGATGCAGGAGGTGGCGGGGGCGATGCGGGCATCGTTATCCTTCAGCGCCAGCACCACGCCGTTCTGCTTCATGAGGGGCATGGTGGTGTCGGGGACTGCGGGGCCCATCATGGGGCCGCCGTTGATAATCTTGCCGGCCTCGCCGTCCAGACCGCCGCAAGCGTCCAGCAGGTCCTGAATGGAGGTGCCTACGGGGGCAATGACAATGCCCGGCTTTTTGACGGCGGAGCCGTCCACGGTGACTGCCTTCTGGGTGAGGGGCATGCCGGTTCTCATGTACTGGGCCACAAAGGCCAGAGAGGTGGCGTTCATGATAATCACCTGTGCGTCCTTGGGCAGTCCGCCCTGAGGGACGGTGCGGCCTAAGACGTTATAAATGATAACCTTTTCCGCGCCGGCGGGATAACGGGTGGGCTCCATCTTGATTTCAAACATGGTGTCCCCGCCGATGGCTTTTTCCAAAGCGGCAACGGCTTCCTTCATCTCGTCCTCGGTGGAAATGACGATGTGCTTCACGTCTAAATACTTTGCCACCTGACGGGCACCCTCGATGACATCGGCGGCATCGTCAATCATGGTGCGGACGTTGGTGGTGCAGTAGGGCTCACACTCGGAGCCGTTAATCAGCAGCGTGTCTACCGCGCCCTTGGAGGAAGAGACCTTCATCCATGCGGGGAAACCTGCGCCGCCTAAGCCCACCAGGCCGCTGGCCTTCAGTGCTGCCACAAATTCATCCAAATTGGTGACTGTGGGAGGGGTAAGCCCCTCTGCAACTGTCTGCGCGCCATCTGTTGTAATGGTGATTGCGGGAACTGCTCTGCCGTTTGCCATCAGAACCTCAGTCATGGCAGTGACCTTGCCGGATACGCTGGAATGAATGGGTACGCCGAGACCCTGACCGGCTTCGCCAATCAGCTGCCCGACCTTCACCTCATCGCCCATCTTCACAACGGGGGTACAGGGTGCGCCGATGTGCATGGACATGGGAATCGTCACAGTTGCGGGCACAGGAATCATTTCCGGCTTGCAGGAAATGGTGTTCTTATGACCCGGGACGTGAATTCCCGGTGTTCGTTTTCCGAACATCGCTACTCTCCAACCTTTCTGCTCTAAATTTACTCCAAAATATATATCTGAAACCAATCGCATTTCTGCGACTGCTGGGGTAACAAATTACTGCTGCGTCACCTGTGCGCCGGAGGACTTTTGCAGGGTGCCGTCACGGGTGATGAACACCGCCTCCACCTCCGGGAGGGACTCGATGAGTGCCATGCCCTCCGTTTCGCCCAAGGCGAAGCAGGTGGTGGAGAGGGCATCGGCGTTCATGGAATTGGCGGTGAGGATGGAAACGGCTGCCAGATTGTTTTCAATGGGGTAGCCGGTTTGGGGGTCTAAAATGTGGTGGTAATAGACGCCGTCCACGGTGAATCCCCGCTCATAAATCCCGCTGGTGACAACGGACAAATCCGTCGCCGGGACGGTAGCGATGACCTCTCCCGCCTCCCCCTTGGGGTCTTGCAGGCCGATGGTCCAGGGTGTGCCGTCCGGCTTTGTGCCGATGGTGAGGACGTTGCCGCCGAAGTTTAAGTAGGCGGAGGTGATGCCCCTCTCCCGCAAAAAGGCGGCGATTTGGTCGGTGATGTACCCCTTGGCGATGCCGCCCAAATCAATCTGGCATCCCGCCGGGAGCTGTACGCCCTCCTCGTCGAGGTCAACCGCTCTATAATCTACCAATTCGGCGGCTTTTGCAAGTGTTTTTTTGTCGGGGACTGCGGGGGTTTCCGCCTTAAAGTCCCACAGGGCAGACACCGGGGCGATGGTTACGTCGAATTTGCCGCCGGACAGCTCCCCATAGTGGAGGGCAGTCTCTAAAATGGCGCGGGTATCGTCAGAAATGGGGGTGCGGGCACCGTTTGCGCAGTTAATCTTCCAAACGTCGCTCTGCTTACGGGTTTTGCTCAACAGATTTTCGTAGTCCTTGCACCGGGCCAGAGCCTCGGTCAGCAGGGCATCGGTGCCGCCGTAGGTGGTGATGGAAATGACGGTGTCGAAGTAAAAACCGGTAACGCTTTGGGGCTTTTCAGCGGGGGCACAGCCCGTCAGCAGGAGCACACATAACAAAAATGGGAGGAGGCGTTTCATTGAGGGCCCTCCTGTTTTGGATTGTGATGGGCCGCGTTGAGGCCACGCATCACATATTTTGCGGCAACGCCGGTGAGGATGCCTGTGATAACGGCGGAAATCAGCAGCATGGGCAGGTAGTAGAGCATGGCGGCGGTGTTCACCACTAAGGCGGACACCAGCAGCTGGCCCACATTGTGGAACACGGCACCGATGACGGAAACGCCGATGACGGAGACGCTGTCTCTCCCCAGTTTTTTCACCAGCACCATAGCCCCAAGGCTCAAAATGCCGCCGGCGAAGCTGAAAATCATGGCCCCGAACCCCGCATAGAGAAGGCCGGACAGGAAAATTTTCAGCACCATGAGGAACACGGCACTTTTCACGTCCATTAGATAGAGCGCGTAGAGCAGCACGGTGTTGGCAAGACCCAGCTTCACGCCGGGCAGGCCGGGGGCAATGGGGATAAACTGCTCGACGTAGCCCAGTGCCAGGGCCACAGCGGCGAGGAGTGCCAGTCGGGTCAAATTTCGGGTTTTCATTTGTCCCACCGCCCCACCTCAATGGTCACCCGATTGGGCAGGCACACGATGAGGCCCGCCATGGGCCGCTCCTCCAGATTTTCCGCCGTAATGGGGGTCTGGTGGACGCAGAGCTGATTTTTGCAGGTGGAGCTTTTCATGTAGACGGAGGTGGCTGTCACCACGACTACATTTTCCGCGCCATTCTCCTGCGGGAGGGAAATTTCGGCAGGAACGCCGAAGGGGACGGTCTGAATCGGGTCATCGCCCACGGAAATGCGGATTTCAGTAGGTGCGCCGGAGGCCTGACGGGCAAACTGAAAGATGCCAAAGGTCACTAAGGACACCACCAAAACCGCTGCTATCAAAAGAAAATCACGCTTTTTCATGGTGCCTCCCTCCTCCCCTATGCCGGAAGGGGCCCGTTTTCATCATCCCAAAGTGATAGTATACCGCAAATGTATGCTGTACGCAAGCTTTTTGGGCATAAAATCGTCTTTTTTTAGCTGGGATTTTCCAGCAAAACTGGTAGAAGTGCAAAATAAAAGGCAACATCCGAAGATGTTGCCTTTTTTGGTGGACGATATAGGATTCGAACCTATGACCTCCCGCACGTCAAGCGGATGCTCATACCAGCTGAGCTAATCGTCCAAACAGCTTAGTCATTATACCGTGCCGCCGGACGAATGTCAAGCACTTTGTGCGTGACAATTTACGCTGACAATTTGCGTCCTATTTTTTTGTTGGGGCCTTTTTCTCACGCCAAAGGCGGAAGGATTGCACAGCAGCCGTATCTTTTCCAAAGCACATTCGCCACGTTTCATCTGTTGTTTTTGTGCTTTTTCCCGCTGAAAATAGTGTGAAAATGGAATGGGGCAACGGAGCATATCCTGTCGAAAAAGTTCAAAAGTAGTACATCCCGCCGGTTCAATGTATTCAAACTTTACATTCTACAAGGATATGATACCATGAAAACTAAGCAGTTTAACCAATTATTCCGCAAAAAGCAGTTTCCCCGCTTGCACCACCGCAAGTCTCACTCTCTCACGCTACCCCGCCCCAAGTTGAGCACCGAAAAGAAAGGAACGATTGTTTTGAAAAAGCTGACAAGTCTCTTGCTCGCCTCTCTGATGATTCTCTCCCTAGCCGCCTGTGGCAATTCCGACGCACCCAAAGAGACCCCCGCCGCCGACGGCGCTGTGACCGCATGGGCCCCCGAGGAGAACATCACCATGATTGTCGCCTACAAGGCGGGCTCCGGCACCGACAACACCGCCCGTGTGCTGGCAGCCTACGCTGAAAAGTACATCGGCAAACCCGTTATCATCGAAAACTTGGAGGGTGGCTCCGGTTCCATCGGCTGGACAGCTCTCTCTCAGGCGGACCCCGATGGGTACACTTTGGGCTTCCTGAACCTGCCCAACTTCAGCACCTCCATTACCGAGGGCCTTGCCGACTACAATGTGGATAGTTTCACCGCCATCTGCAACCACGTCTCCGAGACCTCCGTTGTCATGGTCACCGCCGACTCCCAGTTCGAGAAACTGGAGGATTTGATTGCCTACGCCAAGGACCATCCCGGCGAGCTGAAGGCCTCCACCAACGGCAACCGCAACTCCAACCACATCGGTGCCCAGATGCTGGCCAATTCCGCCGGCTTTACCTACACCGACATCCCCTACGGCGGCACCGCCGACCAGTTGCTGGCCCTCCGCCAGAACGAAGTGGACTTCTCCGTGGCCAAGGTGGCGGACTTTGCTTCCTTCCCCTCCGAAGTGAAGGTGCTGGGCGTATTTAACCCGGAGCGGCTGCCCGAATACCCCGACGTGCCCACACTGAAAGAGCTGGGACTTTACGACCAGTGGCTGGGCTCTTCCCGCTGCATCGCAGCACCCACCGGCATCCCCGCCGAGGCAGTCACCTTCTATGCAGAGGCTTTTGAAAAGCTGATGCAAGACCCCGATTACCTCAAGGCCGCCGAGGCCGCCGGCATCAACACCGATTATCAGGGCCCCGCAGCTACCGCTGAAATGGTGTCTGCACAACAGGTCTTCGCAGAAGGCTTAGACGCCGTCTGGGGCGGTTAAGCACCCCTCCCACAGGGGAGCGGGGGTGTTGCAAGCCACCCCCGCTCCTCACCTCACTTTCAAGCCCTTTCATGTACATTTTTTACCAAGGAGGCCCTTATGAAAAAAACCGATTTGGGCGTTGTGGGCGTCATGTACGCTGTGTGCATCCTGTTTTTTGTGATGACACAGCAGATTAAGGTGGAGGCACGGGCCTATCCCACCTTCGTCATCGTACTGCTCTTCGCGCTGACCACCCTCTATGTCATTCAAATGGCAATCGCCGCCAAACGCTCCGGCGTCACCAGTGGCGTCAAGGAAGTATTTGCGGACTTTATCCCTAAGCAGTTTTTTGTTGTGCTGGCCATGGTGATTGGCTATCTGGTCGCCATGTATTTCATCGGCTTCTATATCTCCACCGTGGCGTTCATTGTCCTGTGTCTGCTGTTCCTCCATGTTCCGAAATGGCAGATTGCACTCACCACCGTGTTCATTATCGGGCTGGTCTACGGTGCTTTTACCCTGTTCTTAGGGGTCAAGCTGCCGCTGGGCCTGCTCTTCAAGTAAAGGAGGCTTCGCTATGTTAGAAACACTGGCACTCATGGGCGAGGGCTTCGTCCACGCGCTAACCATCTCCAACCTGCTCTTCATGGCACTGGGCACCGCCATCGGCATCATCATCGGCTGTCTACCCGGTCTATCCGCCGCCATGGGCGTAGCACTTCTACTCCCCATGACCTTTACCATGGCACCGGAAACTGGACTGATTGTCCTAGGCGGTATCTACTGCGGCGCGATTTTCGGCGGGTCTATTTCCGCCATACTCATCCATACCCCCGGTACCCCCGCCTCCGCCGCCACCGCCATTGAGGGCTATCAGCTTACGCTGAAAGGTCAGGCGGGCAAGGCCTTGGCCGTCTCCTGCTTCTCCTCCTTCTGGGGCGGCCTCCTCTCCTGCATCTCTCTCTATTTCTTCGCCCCCCTGCTGGCACAGCTGGCTATGAAGTTTGGCTCGCCGGAATATTTCTGGCTGTCCATCTTTGGGCTTACCATTATCGCCGGCGTAGCCTCCAAGTCCATGGTGAAGGGACTCATCTCCGGCGCGCTGGGTCTACTGCTCTCCACCATCGGCATGGACCCCATTGAGGGTGCCAAACGCTTTATGTTCGGTCAGGCATCCCTCTACGAGGGCATCAACACCACCTGCGCCCTGATTGGTCTGTTCTCCATGTCTCAGGTGCTGATTCTGGCGGAGAAAAAAATCAAACAGCGTGCCAAAGCCGCCAAGTTTAAGGACAAAATCACCTTGAGCCGAGGCGAGATGAAGCGGATTACCCCCACTATTCTCCGCTCTTGGGTCATCGGCAATCTCATCGGAATTCTCCCCGGTGCCGGTGCCTCTATCGCCTGCTTCATGGGCTACAACACCTCCAAGCAGTTCTCCAAGCACAAGGAAGAGTTCGGTCACGGCTCCATCGAAGGCGTAGCCGGGTCTGAGGCGGCCAACAACGCCGTCACCGGCGGCTCTCTCATCCCCATGCTCACCCTGGGTATTCCCGGCGAGTCTGTGACCGCCGTACTGATGGGCGGTCTGATTATTCAGGGGTTACAACCTGGGCCTGAGCTGTTCACCCGCTACGCGCCCATGACCTACACCTTCTTTGCCGGCTTTGTGCTGGTGCAGTTCTTCATGCTGGGCATCGGACTTTTGGGCTGCCGTGGCTTTGCGCAAATTTCCCGCCTGTCCGACTCCATCCTGATTCCCAGCGTGGCAGTGCTGTGCGTAGTCGGTGCCTTTGCCATCCATAAAAACTTCGTAGACGTTGTGATTATGATGATTTTCGGCATTCTGGGCTACTTGGTGCGGAAGCTTGATTTGAACCCTGCCGCCATCGTGCTGGCACTCATTTTGGGCCCCATCGGCGAGACCGGCCTGCGCCGCTCCCTGCTGCTCTCCGGCGGCAATCCCGCCATCCTGTTCTCCACCCCCGTGTGCTGGGTGCTGGTAGCTCTCTGCGTTTTCGGCATCTGCTCCCCGCTCTTTATGACCTTCATGGAAAAGCGGGCTGTGGCAAAGGGTGGCGGCGACAACCCCAATGAAACCGGCGACGACCCTGTACGCAGCTCTGATTAACCCCACGTTCTACCGTTAAGGAGACTATTATGCCAACCAATCTTGCGTTTTTCGGCGGCCCACTGGCCTATCTCCGAGATCTCAATCTGCTCTCCATCCTGTTCCGTTTTGCCTTAGCCACACTTTGCGGCAGTGCCATCGGGCTGGAACGGGGAAAACGGCGGCACGCCGCCGGACTGCGCACCCACATTGTGGTGTGCATCGGTGCCACCGCCGCCATGCTGGTGAATCAGTACATCACAATCTATCTGGCCCCCGGTGCCGACCCCGCTCGGATGGGTGCTCAGGTCATCAGCGGCATTGGCTTTCTGGGTGCCGGCACCATCGTCATCACCGGCCACCATCGGGGTCAGCGAGTGAAAGGTCTCACCACCGCCGCCGGCCTCTGGGCCTCCGCCTGTATGGGGCTCTTCATCGGCATCGGCTTCTACGAGGGTGCTGTGATTATGTGCGCGTTTCTCTTTGCCGTCATCGTAGTGCTCAACCAGATTGATGCCCGCTATCTCAAATCCAGTGCCTCCTTGCGGCTGTACTTAGAATATTCCTCCGACATCGCCCCCTTCAGCTCCATTCTCAGCGCGCTGCGCAGCAAGGGCTGGCACATGACCCACATCGAGTACCTCAGCCGTGAGGCGTGCAACGGCGTAGCTGTACTGCTGGAAATTCAGCGCAGCCACCGCCCCGCCGAGCCGGAAGATACCGAGGAGATGCTGCGAGGCGTGGAGGGTGTTCTCTTCGTAGAGGACGTGTAACGCCGCCCCAAAACTCCACCACTGCAAAAAACAGGGGGCAGCTCACTTTTTCGGTGAGCTGCCCCCTGTTTGATTGTCTTTCGGAAGTGTCTTTAAGAATGAAAAAAGATGCGATCGAAGGTGCGCATAGTCTCCCCCTCGCAGGCACTCAACCCGTCGTTATCTACCGGCATACGCGTTTCCAAAATAGTTTGAACCGGTACACCCGGCTGCTCCACGTCCTCCCGAATACTGCGAAGATGGTTTTCCACCAAAATCTGCTGCCCCTCCTTCGAGAGAATATAGTCGTAGAGCAGTCTGCCATTGCGCTCATCCGGGCAACCCGCCACCAGTCCCAAGGGACAGTGGATAGCCAGCATATCCTCCTCTGGTACTGTGTAGGCGATTGGCTCCCCCTGCTCCGCCATATTCTCTGCAATATAGTCCAGACAGATGCCGATGGGGTAGTCGCCCTTGGCAAGGCGCACATGGGTGGCGGTGGTACCGCTTTCTAAGGCGCAGTCGTTGGCGGCAAGCTGCTTGAAAAAATCTTCTCCGTATTCCTCGTTTGCCATCAGTGCCCCCACAAAATAGCGGGTACTGCCGGCAGAGCCGGGGTCGGTCATCACGATTTTTCCCTTCCATTTCGGGTCTAACAGTTCCTTCCAGGTTTTGGGTGCCTCCTCTGCGGAGACAAGGTCGCTGTTGTAGCCGATGACCGCGGAAATCAGCCGGGCCCCGGTGTAGTAAAAATGTTCATCAGAAAAGGCGGGGTCGATGTTAATGGCCTGTGGGGAAATGTAGGGGGAGAGAATCCGGTCTTTTTTCAGGGTGACGTAGCTGGCGGGGGTGCCCATCCAGAGTACATCCACCGCAATGTCGCCGCTCTGGGATTCGGCGGCTAGTTTGGTGAGAATTTTACCGGTTCCGGCAAAATAATAATCCATTTCAATCTTGGGATATTTCGCCTCAAAACCCCGCTGGATGGCCTGAATTTGATCATCCTGCATGGAGCAGTAGAGCATGACATGCCCGGAATAATCCGAGCACTCCTCCGGTGTTGGTTCCGACGGCAGCGGGGCTGTACAGCCTGCGCACAACATTATCGCCAGCAGTCCCAAGCCTATGCGTTTCACCACAACCCATTCCCCTTTCGTTTCCACTGGATATGTTTGAGTATACCCGATTTTTGGGGGAATGTAAAGTTGTATTCCCTCTCTTTATTTGCTATACTTAAGAAACCTCTGAACAAAACACCACCGTAGGGAGGAGCGTTTCTCTTGGACTCAAAACAGACCCCCTTCGTCCAATTTCGGGCATTGATACGCCGCCGAGCACCCACCGTCCTCTGCGCTGCCGCCTGCGTGTTGCTGGCGTTAGTGCTGGTCTTGGGCGGGCTCTATTTTGCCTTTCAGGATATTGCCCTCCGCTCCATCTCCTTGCGCGACAACGAGTTTTCCTCCCAGACTGATGCCCTGTCCGGGCTCATGGAGGAGATGATTCGCAACTACGGGATGCAGGCATTTTATGCCCCCGAGGTCACCGAGTTACGGGAGAGCGGCAGCATCACTTCTCTGGAGCGGGTGCGTGATTTGCGGGAGCTGGGCACCTATG
>JAVXKN010000012.1:0-15647 GCA_036647315.1 Oscillospiraceae bacterium
CCCCCTAATCGTAGTATCAATTATACGATTAGGGGGTTTTGCTATGATTTCCGAATTCTCTTACTTCCGCTCAAACACTAATATTTGAGCGGGATGGTCGGAGTAGGTCCAGGTGATCACGTTTGTTCCGTTTGCAATCTTTCCCTCGGAGGCACCGCAGGACATGCCGTCGCAGTCGGCCATGCGATAGGTACCGTCCTCCTGATAGGTAATCGTAAACGTCTGGGCGGCGCTGCCGTCTGCCACCTGCTGAGAGAGACCATGACCCTTTTTCCGGGGGCTGGTGATCATCAGGTCGGAATTGCCCGGGGAGATGGTGAACTGATTATCACCCACACTTTTCAGCTCAAACTGATAGTGGGGGGCATCCGTTGTGGTATAGAGGGTGATTTTGCCCCCCGCCTTGGTGCTGGCACCGGAGACGGAGAAGCCGATGCTCTTATTTTTGGCGAATTTAATGGCGTAGGTGCCATCTGTGAGCGCACCGGTGACCGGCGCATCCTTTGCCGCTTCCTCGGCGGTTTTGGTGGTGAGGGTGATGGTGCTCGTCGGCCCGTCCCAGCCCACAGCCACGCCCAATTTTTCCATCAGATCACGGAGCATATAAAAGTTGTTGCCCCCCATGGTCACCGGGCTCAAATCTGCCGGCTGACCCAGCAGGAGGGTTTTCGCCCCGGAGGGCGCGAGGCTCTTGCCGGTACCGGCGCCGGGCGCCAATTCCCCGCCGACAGGTGTGTAAGGCAGGCCTGGAATCAAATTGACTGCGCCTTTTTTGGCATCCCACGTGACGTCAAACTGCCCGGGGGTGCCGTTTAATGCCATGGCTAGGTCACGCAGCTTAAAGTAGTTGTTGCCCACAATGTTATACCCCTCGAAGGAGAAGGGCTTGCCGTTTACCAAAATATTGGACTTGGTGCAGGGGAAAACCGCGTTGTGCTGGGAGCTGGGTCTGGCGGGGGCTTTATAGTCCAGATTGTAAATCCAAGCGATGGCGGGTTGGGCATTATGGACGGTGTGGGCCAGCGCTATGCCGTCATAAAACTCGTCAATGCTGTAAAACCCGTAGGGCTTCACCTGCTTGCCGTTTCGGTCAATGGTGTAATATTTTGCATTCACCCAGCCGCCAAATTCCAAATAGTCGTAGGTGACGAGGGCGTAGGCATCGCCGTCACCGGTGCCGTAGTCGGTATAATGATCCGCCGAGTAGTACTTGGGGGGAACGATCACCTTACCGGTTTTGTCGATATAACCCTGCTGCAGCATCTGGCTGTTGCCGACGGAATCTTTTTTGTTAAAAAACGCCCTGCCAAAGCGGAATGGGCCTGTGAAGTCGAACTGGTACGGGATGACCACCTCACCCTTGGTGTTAATCGCGCCGAAGTAGCCGCTATTATAGTCCTGTCCGTTACAGAGCGTGGCAAGCCCCTCGGAAAAGGTGTTGGCGGTGATGTGGTTAAACTCCGTAATGGGCTTGCCGGTGGTGTCGATATAGCCCCAGCCGCCATCTCTCCCGCCGTTGGGGCGCTTTGCCACCACCGCGCAGCCGTCATGGAAGCCCTTCGCCACATCGTCGTATTCCAGGGGCACTACCTCCACACCGGCCCGGTTAATATAGCCCCATTTGTCGTTACAGACGGCGGCGAAGCCGTTTACAAAGCCGCCATAGCGTCCCAACTCTTTATATTTTGGGGCCACCAGCTCCTTGCCGGTGTTCAGGTCAAAATAGCCCCACTTTCCATTCTTCTGGATGGCGATGGCATTTTCCGAGATGCCTGTCTCCACCTTTTCATAGATGAAGTCCACTACCTGCCCGCCGGCACGATTGATGACGCCCCAGCGCTCCACCGTCTTGCCGTTTTCCACAACCTTCTTCGTGGCAAATACAAGGTTGCCCTCCACGCCATGAAAGCTGGCATAGAGGAAGGGAATGACCACGTTGCCGTCCCGATTGACAGCGCCCCATTTGCTGCCCAGCTTTGCATACAGCAGTCCATCATGGAAGATATTATCGCCGCCATCGGTCATCAGCTGGTCGTAGATAAAGGGAATCACGGTGGCGTTACTCTTGTTCACCGCGCCCCATTTCCCGTCCTTGCAGGCGGTGAGCAGGCCGTCTACCACCCGCCTGCCGGTAATATCATAGGTGATGGGGATGACCGCCTTGCCGGTTTTGTCAATGGCACCGCTCTTGCCGTCCTTCACCACCACGGCCAGCCCTTCGCAGAAGTCGAATGCCAGCCTGTACTGCTGGGGGATGATAATGTTCCCGTTTACATCCGCATAGCCGTAGCCGCCTTGTTCCGGTAACATAAAGACGCAAAGTCCCTCACTGGGCGGCTGGATGGAATAGGTCAGCGCCTTGGGGATGTTCACAATCTTCACGTTTTTCGGCAGTGCGTTGGCGGGGGTAACCAGCAGGGTGAGCGACAGAGCCACGGTGAGCCCCCAGGCAAAAAGACGCTTTTTCATATGGACTTCCTCCTATCAATACGAAACCTCAAGATGTTCTGCACACAGTCTATCAGTTTCGGGGGAGGTCGTGCCGTCCGATGCACGAAATGCGTCTAAAATGACCTGAACGGAGTGTACTTCCCGTGGTTTTTATTCCGTCAGCCGGGCGCACAGGCCGGAATACCGCTTGGTCTGCCTGTCGTTTTTCGCCATTCTCGCCAGTACCTCGTCGTCCCCCACCACCACCAGCAGTTCCCGGGCCCTTGTGATGGCGGTGTACAATACCCCTCTGGTGAGGAGCATAGGCGGCGCGTCTGAGGCCGCCAGCACCACCGCCCGGTACTCGCTGCCCTGGGCCTTATGTACCGTGACGGCGTAGGCGGTCTCCAACTCGTTGAGCTGTTCCCCCGCGTATTCGGCGATTCTACCCTCAAAATCCACGGTTAAACCGCCGCCGTGGGCCTCTACCGACACAATCTGCCCAATATCGCCGTTAAACACGCCCATACCCGCGTTCGCGCCCTCGGTCCACATCATGTCGTAATTATTTTTTACCTGCATCACCCGGTCGCCCTCTCGGAACACCGTGTCTCCGAACACCCGCTCGCCCTTGTCGTCCGCAGGCGGATTCACCGCCGCTTGGAGCATCCGATTGAGCGTTCCCGTCCCCGCGCCGTACTTCCGCGTGGGGGAGAGCACCTGAATCTGGCTGGCGGGAATCCCCATTTTTTCCGGCAGTCGGTGGGCCACCAAGTCCACGATGGTGTCCGCCACCTGGTCGGTGTCGTACCGCCGCAGGAAGAAAAAGTCCCCGCCCCCGTTTTTCAGCGGCGGCAGTTCCCCCCGGTTGACGCAGTGGGCGTTCCGCACAATGGCACTCTCCTGTGCCTGCCGGAACACCTCCGTGAGGCGCACCGCCGGAATTTTCCCGCTCCGCAGTAAATCGGACAGCAAGCTCCCCGGCCCCACTGACGGCAGCTGGTCCGGGTCCCCCACCAGCACCAACCGGCAGTCGCTTTTCAGGGCGGACAGCAGACCGGCCATGAGGGAAATGTCCACCATGGAGGTCTCGTCCACAATCACCGCGTCCGCCCGCAGGGGGTCAGACTGGTTGTGGGCGAAAATCAGCGCGCCGGTGGCCGGGTCAAACCGGGTCTCCAACAGCCGGTGGATGGTGGCGGCCTCCCGACTGCAGGTCTCCCCCAACCGCTTGGCAGCTCTGCCCGTGGGGGCGGCAAGGGCGGTGTCCAGCCCCAAAGCCTCAAAAAGTGCCAGCACGCCACGCATGGAGGTGGTCTTGCCGGTACCCGGCCCGCCGGTTAACAGCATCACCTGACTGCAGGCCGCCAGACGCACCGCCTCCAACTGCTGGGGCGCGTAAGTAATCCCCTGCTCCTCCTGAATTTCCGCCAAAATCTTGTCCATCTTTTTCGGGGGCAGCAGTTCCTCGCCGCAGAATTCCAACAGTCTGGTAGCGACGTAGTCCTCCGCGCTGTGAAGCTCGGAGAGGTAGATGGCAAGCTCGCCTGCCACCTGTTCACGCACCAATTCCCCCCGGTCTACCAGTCCGTCCAGTGCCACCGCCGCCAGCCCGCCGTCCACGTTTAACAGCTGCGCCGTGGCATCCAATAAAATACCCTCCGGCAAAAAGGTGTGGCCGTTATTTTCATTGTACTGCAACTGATAGAGGAGCCCCGCCTCCAGCCGCTGGGGGTCATCCCCCGCCAGTCCCAGAGAAAGTGCCAGGGCATCCGCCACCTGAAAGGGCGTTCCCAACTCCTCATCCACCAATAGATAGGGGTTTAATTTCAGCGCCTCCAGCGCCGTGCCGCCGAACCGGCGGTAGAGGGGCATGGCGATTTGGGGCGGCAGTTCATGTTGGGCCAAAAAGTCCAAAAGCCGCCGCATTCCCATCTGGGCCTGCAGTGCCGCGCCCACGGACTGGGCCCGTTTTGGGGTGAACCCCTTGATGGCGGTGAGCCGCTGGGGGTCCTCCGCGATAATATTCAGAGCCTCCGCCCCGAATTCGTCCACAATAAGACGGGCGGTGCGGGCACCGATGCCCTTCACCGCCCGTGAGGCTAAGTAGTCAAATACCGCTTTTTCGCCGATGGGAATGGTGCGCTCCGCCACGTCTGCCTTGAACTGGTCGCCGTAGCTGGCGTGGTGAATCCACTTGCCGGAGACCACCAGTCCCTCCCCCGGCGCAACCCCGGGCATACAGCCTACCACGGTGACTTCGCCCTTACTCTCGGTGTCCATCTGCAGGACGGTGTAGCCGTTTTCCTCGTTGTGGAAAACGACGTTGGACACTGTCCCCTCCAGCTTTACCGCCCCCATGGATTCACCTCAAATCTGATTTGTTCCCGCCGGCAGACCCCTCGGCAAAACTCCTGTCCCGCCGCTGTAAGCCCCATATCCGTCACAATGATTTCGCAGTGCATCAGCCCGGAGCGGCGGAGCCAGCCGTAATAGCGCAGGGTCTCCTCTAAGGTTTCCCCCGCCCCTATCACCGGCAGCAAAAGGTACTGTTTTCCCGCCAAATCCGGCCGCAGCAGCCGCCCCCACAGGTTCCACAAAAGGGCCAGAATACCAAATGCCGCCAACAGTGCCATGAAAATTTCTGAGAAAATTGCCACAAAAACCACCTCGCGCCATTCTATGCGTGAGGGGGTTCACCGGTTAAAAAATGCTGATAACGCCCAGTGTCAGGGCGGAGACGATAATCCCCGCCAGCACCACGCCCACAAAAATGGAGGGGAGGGCTTTGCGCATGGGCATATCCAAAAACGCCGCTACCAGCGCGCCGGTCCACGCGCCGGTGCCGGGCAGGGGGATGGCTACCAAAATGCACAGCCCCAAAAAGCGGTACTTCTGCACCATCTGGCCCTTCAGGTGGGCCTTCCGCTCCAACTTGTCCACCAAAACATCGAATTTCGGCATCCGCTGACGCATCCAATGGAAAATGCGGCGGATAAAAATAATAATAAAGGGGACGGGAATCATATTGCCCACCACGGAGGCCAGAAAGCTGGGCCAGATGCCAAGCTTCAAAACGCCCACGCCAAAGGGAATGGCACCCCGCAGTTCCACCACTGGCACCATGGCCATCAGTGCCGTATAAATCCATTCTCCCACCGGGTTTTCAGTCAAAAACAGCATGATAGCATCCAAACGGTTCACCCACTCAAACAATTTAATACTTTATTCTACCACGAGAACCGCAGGATGACAAATAAAGATTCTGTGAAGTTGCCCTTAGAGCATTTTTTTAAGATACTGCCCTGTATAGGACGCTTCGCAGGCGGCGACCTCCTCCGGGGTACCACTGACGACAATATACCCGCCGCCGTCGCCCCCCTCGGGTCCCAGGTCAATAATATGGTCCGCAACCTTGATGACATCTAGGTTGTGCTCGATGACCACCACCGTGTTGCCCCCCTCCACAAACTTCTGCAGCACCTCGATGAGCTGGTGAACGTCGGCGGTGTGGAGCCCCGTGGTGGGTTCGTCCAAAATATAGATGGTGGAGCCGGTAGACCGTTTGGAGAGCTCGGTTGCCAGCTTCACCCGCTGGGCCTCGCCGCCGGAAAGTGTGGTAGAGGGCTGGCCCAGCTTCACATAGGAGAGGCCCACCTCGTTTAAGGTTTTCAGCTTGGCATAGAGCCGGGGCATATGCTGGAAGAAGCCCATGGCCTCCTCCACCGTCATGTCCAGCACCTCGTAAATATTTTTCCCCTTGTACTTCACTTCTAAGGTTTCACGGTTATACCGCTTGCCCTTGCAGACCTCGCAGGGGACGTAAATATCCGGGAGAAAGTGCATCTCGATTTTCAGCAGTCCGTCCCCGGTGCAGGCCTCGCAACGCCCGCCACGGACGTTAAAGGAGAACCGGCCGGAGGAATACCCCCGGGCCTTGGCATCTTGGGTGGAGGCGAACAAATCCCGAATCTCGTTAAAGAGCCCGGTGTAGGTGGCGGGGTTACTGCGGGGGGTTCTCCCGATGGGGGACTGGTCGATGTCGATGACCTTGTCCAGATACTCTAAGCCCTCCATGCCGTCGTGCTTTCCCGCCCGGGTTTTGGCGTGGTTGAGCTCCGCCGCCAGCTTTTTGTAGACGATTTCGTTAATGAGAGAGGACTTTCCGCTGCCGGACACGCCGGTGACGCAGGTGAGGGTGCCTAGCGGGATGGAAACGTCGATATGCTGCAAGTTGTTCTCCGCCGCCCCGCGGACCACAAGACTTTTCCCGCTGCCCTTTCGGCGAATTTTCGGGACGGGAATCTTTTTGCGGCCGGATAGATAGTCGCCGGTGATGGAGCCGGGGGTGTTCATAATGTCCTCCGCCGTCCCTGCCGCCACCAAATTTCCGCCGTGTACCCCTGCCCCGGGGCCTATGTCGACAATATAGTCCGCCGCCCGCATGGTGTCCTCGTCGTGCTCCACCACCAGGAGGGTGTTTCCTAGGTCCCGCAAGCGTTTCATGGTTTCCAGCAGCATGTCGTTGTCCCGCTGATGCAGCCCGATGGAGGGTTCATCCAAAATATACAGCACCCCCATGAGGGAGGAGCCAATCTGGGTAGCCAGCCGTATCCGCTGGCTCTCGCCGCCGGAGAGACTGCCCGCGTGACGGCCCAGGGTGAGGTACTGCAGTCCCACGCTTCGGAGGAAATTCAGCCGACTGCAAATCTCCTTGAGAATCCGCTCCGCAATCATGGTCTGGGTCTCGCCCAGCACCAGATGCTCCATAAAGTCCAGTGCTTGCACCACGGACTTTTGGCAGTAATCGTAGATGGAAAGCCCCCCTACGGTGACGGCTAGGGACTCCTTTTTCAGCCGTTTTCCCCCGCAGTCCGGGCAGGGGCACTCGGACATATACTCCTCCAACTCCCGCCGTACGGAATCGGACTGGGTCTCCCGATACCGCCGCTCGATGTTGGTAGCAATGCCCTCAAAGGGCTGTGTGAGAACGCCTTGACCGTTCTCCCGCTCGTAGGTCAGCCGCAGCTTTTCTCCCTTTGTGCCGTACAAAATCGCGTCCACAATCTCGTCAGGCAGCTCACAGATGGGGGTGGACAGTTTGAATTTGTACTTTTTCGCCAGCGCGTCAAAGTACATCCGCGAAATGCCGTCACCTTTAATATTATTCCAGCCGGAGACTGTAATGGCCCCGTCCATGATGGACAGGGTGCGGTTGGGGAGAATCAAATCCGGATCTACCTTTAACTGCGCCCCCAGCCCGGTGCAGGTGGGGCACGCGCCGTAGGGATTGTTAAAGGAGAACATCCGGGGGGTCAGCTCCTCGATGGACACGCCGCAGTCCTCGCAGGCGTAGTTCTGGGAGAACAGAATATCCCGGTCCTCCCCCACGATGTTGATGATGACGATGCCGCCCGCCAAAGCCGCGGCGGTCTCCACGGAGTCGGTGAGCCGTCGGGACACGTCCTCCTTCATCACCAGTCGGTCCACCACGATTTCCACATCGTGCTTCTTGTTTTTGTCCAGCTTAATTTCTTCCGTCAGTTCATAGTTGGAGCCGTCCACCCGACAGCGGACGTACCCCGATTTTCGGGCGTCCTCAAAGATTTTGGTGAACTCGCCCTTCCGCGCCCGCACCATGGGGGCCATCACCTGAATGCGGGTGGCCTCCGGCAGCAGCATAATCTGGTCAATCATCTGGTCGATGGTCTGCTGCATAATTTCCTTGCCGCATTTTGGGCAGTGGGGGGTACCCACCCGGGCCCACAACAGACGCAGGTAGTCGTAAATTTCCGTCACGGTGCCCACGGTGGAGCGGGGGTTTTTGGAGGTGGTTTTCTGGTCGATGGAGATGGCGGGAGACAGGCCGTCGATGTAGTCCACGTCCGGCTTCTCCATCTGCCCCAAAAACTGCCGTGCGTAAGAGGACAGGCTCTCCACATACCGCCGCTGCCCCTCGGCATAGATGGTGTCGAAGGCCAAAGACGACTTGCCACTGCCGGACAGGCCGGTTAAAACCACCAGCTTATCCCGTGGGATTGCCACGTCGATATTTTTTAAGTTGTTCTCCCGCGCGCCCTTGACGAAAATATGGTCTAACATAGATGGTTCTCCTTTGTTTGCAGTGTTCCTGTCGCCCTATTTTTCCCCTCGCAGCTCAATAATTCGGTCACGCAGCAGTGCCGCGTACTCGAATTCCAGCATTTTGGAGGCCTCCCGCATCTCTTTTTCCAGCTTGTCGATGGCGGCCAGCCTTTGTGGCTTGGTGAGCTGTTTGGACAGCTTGGCGGGTGCCGCTTTTTCGACGGAGTCGGAAATTTCGATGATGCCGCGGACGCTTTTGATGATGGTCTGGGGGGTGATGCCGTTCGCTTTATTGTAAGCCGCCTGTTTTTCACGGCGGCGATTGGTTTCCCCGATGGCCCGGGCCATGGACGGCGTTTCGTGGTCGGCGTACATGATAACCAGACCCTCCGCGTTACGGGCGGCGCGTCCGATGGTCTGGATGAGGGCGGTTTCGCTCCGCAAAAAGCCCTCCTTGTCCGCGTCCAAAATCGCCACCAAAGTCACTTCCGGCAGGTCTAACCCCTCTCGCAGTAGGTTAATGCCCACCAGCACGTCGAAAATCCCCAGCCGCAAATCCCGGATGATTTCCATCCGCTCCATGGTGTCAATATCGTGGTGCATATACCGCACCCGAATTCCCGCGTTGGTGAGGTAATCGGTCAAGTCCTCCGCCATTTTTTTGGTGAGGGTGGTGACCAGTACCCGCTCTTTTTTCGCCGCCCGGGCGTTCACCTCGCCGATTAAATCGTCAATCTGATTCTCCACCGGCCGCACCTCAATCCGGGGGTCTAAAAGCCCGGTGGGGCGGATGACCTGCTCCACAATTTGCCCGGAGCGGGTGCGCTCATACTCCGAGGGCGTTGCCGAAACGTAAGTCACCTGATGGATGCGCTCCTCAAATTCCTCGAATTTCAGGGGGCGGTTATCGAAGGCGCAGGGCAGGCGAAAGCCGTAGTCCACCAGGGTTGTTTTTCGTGCCCTGTCGCCGTTATACATGGCCCGCACTTGGGGAAGTGTCACATGAGATTCGTCAATAAACATGACAAAATCCTTGGGGAAATAGTCGATTAAGGTCATGGGCGGGGTGCCCGGTGCTCTGCCGGAAATGACCCGCGAATAGTTCTCAATTCCGGTGCAATAGCCCAATTCCTGCATCATTTCAATGTCGTACATGGCCCGCTGCTTGATGCGCTGTGCCTCCACCAGCTGGTTATTCCCCTCGAAAAACGCCACCCGCTCCTCTAATTCCTTGTAGATTTCCTGAACGGCTGCCGCCATCTTTTCCGGGGTGGAAACGTAGTGGGAGGCGGGGTAAATCGCCACATGGCCCAGCACCCGGGTGGGGGTGCCGGTGAGGGCGTTTATTTCGGAAATGCGGTCGATTTCGTCCCCGAAAAATTCCACCCGAATGGCGGTGTCGTGGGAGTACACCGGGAAAATTTCCACCGTGTCCCCCCGGACCCGGAACATATTGCGCTCGAAGGCAATGTCGTTGCGCTGATAGCGAATTTCCACCAGTTTGGACAGCAGCTCGTCCCGCTTTTTCGTCATGCCGGGGCGGAGGGAAACCACCATATTGGCGTAGTCGATGGGGTCGCCCAGACCGTAAATGCAGGAGACGGAGGACACCACAATCACGTCCCGCCGCTCGGAGAGTGCCGCCGTGGCGGAGTGCCGCAGCCGCTCTATCTCGTCGTTAATGGCGGAATCCTTTTCAATAAACGTGTCGGTGTGGGGGATATAGGCCTCGGGCTGATAGTAGTCGTAATAGGAGACAAAATACTCCACGGCGTTGTTGGGGAAAAACTCCCGAAACTCCGCGCAGAGCTGCGCCGCCAGTGTTTTATTGTGGGCCAGCACCAACGTGGGCCGCTGGATTTTTTCAATCACTTTCGCCATGGTAAAGGTTTTTCCTGAGCCGGTGACACCCAAAAGGGTCTGTTCGGACAGGCCGTTTTGGAACCCCTCCGCCAGCAGTTCAATGGCCTGAGGCTGGTCGCCGGCAGGCTGATAATCGGACACAACTTCAAATTTCGGCACAGCGAACCCCCCTCTCCCACGGCATTTTATCAGACATTTGTTCTCATTTCATTATACCAAAACAATCGTTCCATTGCAAGACTTTTTACAGCTCCGACATCTGCCCGCTCTCACGCATGGACACCATGTCGTCGTCCGCGAAAATAAAGTGGTCCCACAGGGTGATGCCCACCTCATGGAGTGCCTCCTCCATCTTGTGGGTGGTGGCAATATCGTCGGGGGAGGGCAGGGCGATGCCGGAGGGGTGGTTGTGGGCCAGCACCACGGTGGAAGCCTGCAGTGCCAGTGCCTCCGCCATCACCTTGCGCAGGGTAATGGCCACGGCGTTGATGCTGCCCCCCGCCACTTGGCGCACCCCTAAAAACTTCCGTTTCGCGTCCATGCAGAGGATGTAAACCGTCTCCTCCCGCACCCCGAAAAAGTAGGGGGCCAGCAGGCGTTTTGCCTCACGGGCCGACGTGATGCACCCCACCTCGTCCCCCTGTGAACGGAGGTATCGGGCCATCAGTGCCGGCAGCAGCTTCAAGTGGCTGACGGTATGTTCCCCAATTCCGTCCACTTTCATGAGTTCGGCGGGGTCCGCGTCTAAAACGGCGGAGAGGGAGCCGAAACGGTCCATCAGTGCATGGGCAAGACCGTTCACGTTCCGCTGTGGGATGGTGTAAAAGAGCATCAGCTCCAGCACCTCGTGGTCGTGAAACCCGTCCAGGCCCCCGTCCATAAATTTTTGTTTCATCCGTTGCCGGTGGCCCTGATGCTCGCCCATGTCCTCACCTTCTCTCTCCCCAAGGCGCGTTTATCGCGCGCCGTATTCCTTCAAATAGGCTTCCATTTTCTCCCGCATTGCCTCGTCAATGAGCACCTTGCCGCCGATTTCACGGAGGTACAAAAAGTCGATAATCTCCCGAATGGTGACGATGGGGCACACCTTGATGCCAAAGGTCTCCCGCAGCTCGTCCAGGGTGGTTTTCTCCCCGGTGCCCCGCTCCATGCGGTCGGCGGAGACGAAGAGATGGGTCACTTTCATGTCCCCCAAAGCTTTGAAAATCTCCAGAGATTCCCGAACGGCGGTGCCTGCGGTGACCACGTCCTCAATGATGGCAACCCGATCGCCGTTTTTCGGCTGATAGCCCACCATGGTGCCGCCCTCGCCGTGGTCCTTGACCTCTTTGCGGTTGAAGCAGTAGGGCAGGTCCCGATTGTAATTGCGGTACAGTGCCGACGCGGCAGTCACCGCCAAGGGAATCCCCTTGTAGGCAGGGCCAAAGAGGAAGTCGATGCCCTCCGGGGCGTTTTCCTGAACGCAGGCGGCGTAATAGTCGCCCAGCTTGGACATTTGCGCCCCGGTTTTGTAGTTGCCGGTGTTGATAAAGTAGGGAGTTTTGCGGCCGGATTTCGTGGTAAAGTCGCCAAAAGTCAGTACGCCGGAGTCCACCATAAATGCGATAAATTCTTCCTTGTAGGTCATAGAAAACCGCCCCTTTTTTTGTTTAATCAGTCGAAATATTATACCACGAACGGTTTATATATGCTATACTGAATTTGAGGCGAAGAATATGACATATGGTAACAGTTCCCCGGCGGTCTTTTTGGCACGACCCAACCGTTTTATCGCAGAGGTGTCCATCGGCGGCATTACCGAAACCGTCCATGTGAAAAACACCGGCCGCTGCAAAGAGCTGCTCATTCCCGGCGTTCAAGTCTACCTTGAACAGTCCTCAAACCCCAACCGCAAAACCAAATACGATTTAATCGCCGTGGAAAAACCCCTACCAAACGGCGGCACCCTCCTCATCAACATGGATGCCCAGGCCCCCAACGGAGCCTTTTTGGAATGGGCGACAGCCGGACACTTTCGCCCGGATTTGACCCTCCTCCGTCCGGAAACCACCTTTGGCAAATCCCGCTTCGACTTTTACTGGGAGGCGGGGGAGCAAAAGGGCTTTGTGGAGGTGAAGGGTGTCACCTTGGAGGAAAGCGGCCACGCCAAATTTCCCGACGCGCCCACAGAGCGGGGCGTGAAGCATTTGGAGGAGCTGATTTTGGCAAAGGCGGCGGGGTACGAGGCCGCCATCTGCTTTGTCATTCAGATGAAAGCTGTGACCGATTTTGCCCCTAACGACGTAACCCACCCCGCCTTCGGTGCCGCCCTCCGCCGCGCCCACGCCGCCGGTGTGGACATTTTGGCCTACGACTGCGCCGTCACCCCGAACACCATGGTGCTGGATGCCCCCGTCCCCATCATCCTGTAAAATTAGCGGGAAAACCTGTTTTTTTCGTATAATCACCCCACTATAATACTTGGAGGAATCACTATGAATCCAAATTACAAGGTCATCACCGCCGAAATTCCCGCAAGGGGCATCGGCTACTTAGTCCTGAAAGACGGGGGACTTTTAGAGGCGGGGGTGGCGGAGCTTTTGTCCGCCGGTGCCACCCAGATTTTTGCCAAAGGCCCCCTGACTGAAGGTGTCCACGGGGAGTTGCAGGTGGCCCTGTCCCACGAAATGCTCCGCATGGAGCGGGCACTCGCCCCCCTGCCCACCCTCAGCGGCAAACTGCGACTGGAGCCCCTCACCCGGCCCATGGGGGCGCGGTATCTGGCCATTTATAATGAGAGCTTCGCCCAGGTTCCCAACGGTGCCACCCAAACTCTGGCGGATTTGCCCCGGCTCCTGTCCTCTGACGTGCAGGCGGGTACCGCCTTTTTGGGCACCCAGCCGGTGGGGATTTACGAGGTGGATTTTGCGGAAAAGGACCTCCCGGAAATCGCCGCCATCGGTCTGCTGAAAACCATGCGGAGTAAGGGTCTGGGTCGGGAACTGCTCCGCCAGACCATGACGCTTTTAGATGGCTATGACCGGTGCTTTTTGCAGGTGGCCACCAACAACGAGGCGGCGTTCCGGCTCTACCGCGGCGAGGGCTTCGTGGCGGCGGGCAGCTTGGGCGCGTGGTACGAGGTGACGCACCATGTGCAGTAAAAAAAAGATTCTCCTCCTCACCACCGGCGGCACCATCGCCGCCAAACCCACGGATGGTGGCCTTGCCCCCGGCATGGATGGGGACGCGCTGACCCACCGGCTCAGCGGCATTTTGGAGAGCTACGCCGTCACCATTCGGGACGTTTTGCATCTGGACTCCTCCAACATCCAGCCTGAGGAGTGGCAAACCATCGGGGCGGCAGTTTTCGCCGCTATGGACGATTTTGACGGCATTGTTGTGACCCACGGCACCGACACCATGGCCTACACCGCCTCCGTCCTCTCCTTTATGCTCCAAAACTGCCCCATCCCCGTGGTGCTCACCGGGGCCCAGCTCCCCATCGACCACCCTCTCACCGACGGCATGGAGAATTTCCGCACCGCCTTCGCCATGGCGGCCAGCGGCTGCGGCGGCATTTTTCTGGCCTTTAATCGGAAAATTATTTTGGGCTGTCGGGCGGTCAAAACCCGCACCACCGGCTTTGATGCCTTTGAGAGCGTCAACTGCCCCTTGGTGGGCACCGTGGACGGCGGCGGCCTCAAGCTGAACCTGTCCGCCATCCCAACCGTCGGCGGCCCCTGCGTCCTCCGGGAAACCCTGTGCCGAGAGGTCTTTCTCATCAAACTCACCCCGGGGCTCAACCCGGAAATTTTCGATATGCTGCTGAAGATGCACTATCGGGGCATCGTCATTGAGGCCTTCGGTGCCGGCGGCCTCCACTTTATCCGCCGTGACTTAACCCAAAAACTCCGCGCGGCGGCGGAGGCGGGGATTACCGTGGTGGTTTGCAGTCAGTGCCTCTACGAGCCCAGCGACTTCTCCCTCTACGAAACCGGCCGCAAGGCCTTGGCGGAGGGGGTACTCCAGGGCCACGACATGACCACCGAGGCGGCAGTCACCAAACTGATGTGGGTGCTGGGCCAGACAACAGACCATGCGGAAATTCGCGCCGCCTTCGCCGCCAGCCTTGCCGGCGAAATGACGGTATAGACCCTCATGCTACCAAAAAGGGCACTTGAAACTTTCGTTTCAAGTGCCCTTTGATGTGGTTTTTCTAGTAGGTTTTCAGCGTCAGTTCAAAGCTGTCCCCCGCCCCGATGGGGGTGCTGTCCGCGCCGGTCATCACGTCCTTGCCGTCCTTGGTGATGCACCACCACTCGTTTTTGGCGGCATCTACCTTATAACCGTTCACCGTAGTGATAAATCGGCCATAGGGGCCCAGTTCGCTGACGGCGATGCCCGCCTGCTCCAAAAAGTTCCCCAAAACCGCCTCAGTGGTTTTGTACTCCTTGGTCACGGCCTTGCCGTCCTGCCCGGTGACCGTGAGTTTCAGCGCGATTTCCACAGGCGTGGTGACGGTGGCAGTGCCGGTTTTCGGGTCCCAGCCCACCCGATAGCCCAAACTCTCGCAGAGGGCACGGAGAGGCAGATAAACCACGCCGTCTTCGGTAAAGGCAGCCACATCCAGCGGCACCGTGCGGGTTTCCTCTCCCGCAGTGATGGCAAAACTCAGCGCGCCCAGCACCAGCTTGACGGTTCCCTTGCCCCGTGTAGCGGTGATGTTCTCCCCCTTTGTGCTGTGTTCGACACCCAGCGCGGTGAGCAGTTCCGAACCGGGCACAAAGGTGCGATTTTTCACAATTCTGGCGGCACCCTCCGTCAAAGTGAGCACCTTGCCCTCCACCTGTACCGCCGGACCGGCCTTGGGTGCGGGGGAAATGAGTATGGGCGCGGCGAAGGCGGACACCGACAAAGACAGGGCCAACACCCCGGTTAGCAGCAGCGACAAAAGACGTTTTTTCAAATGAAACACTCCTTCCAAATTGCTACTATTATAACATATCACGGCATGATTTTCAACGTCCATTCCCCCTCCATCGTTTTCTGTATTATCAATGGGTTTGGTTGACATTTTATGCTATTTGTACTATAATTAACAAGATTAGAACAAATTTTCAGTATGTATCGAACACTGATAGAACAAAAGGGCGGTGATGGTCTATGAAGTCTCACAAAATACTGTTGCGGATTCTCTGCGGCTTAGTCATTATTGGGTTCTCCGCAGTCACTCTTTGGGACTTTTCCACCCAGTTGCAACGCACTTTAGCCCGCGAGACCTACGAAATGCT
>JAVXKN010000013.1:0-14427 GCA_036647315.1 Oscillospiraceae bacterium
TACAGCAGGGATGAATCCCGGCCCCCGGACTTTTTTTGTGCCGTCTGCCCTAGGTAAGTAGCGATGATAAATCGGTCCTGCGCAAGGTCGCCCCGCAAACTGTGTCAGGCGGGGAACCGAGCAGCACTAAGCGGACAGCGATCTGTGCCGCGGGAGTGCCGCTTTTGAGCCGGCTGCCTAGGTTACGGGTATAAAGAAAGCTTCAACGGCCGGTGTGCGGCCTTGCCACGCATCGAAGCGTTTTTCAATCTTGCAGATATGAAGTTCCGAGGTGCGCTGCGGCGGCCTCATCCGTCACCGCTTCGGCGGTGCCACCTTCCCCAAAGGGGAAGGCAATTATGAAGTTCCGAGGTGATTTGGATGTACCAGGCTCTCTACCGCAAATATCGGCCGCGCACCTTCTCCGACGTGGTGGGGCAGGCGCACATTACAGACACCCTCCAAAGTCAGGTGGCGGACGACCGCCTGTCTCACGCCTACCTGTTTACCGGCACCCGTGGTACCGGCAAGACCACCTGCGCCAAAATTCTGGCGCGGGCAGTGAACTGCGAACACCCGGCAGACGGCAACCCCTGCAATGAGTGCCCCTCCTGCCTGGGCATCGAAAACGGGTCTGTCATGGACGTTTTGGAGCTGGACGCCGCCTCCAACAACGGCGTGGACCAAGTCCGCGCCCTCCGGGACGAGGCCATTTATACCCCTGCGTCCGTCAAAAAGCGGGTTTACATCGTGGATGAGGTGCACATGCTCTCCACCGCCGCCTTTAACGCCCTCCTGAAAATTTTAGAGGAGCCGCCGGCTCATCTGATGTTCATTTTAGCCACCACCGAGCTCCACAAAGTCCCCGCCACCATCAAATCCCGCTGTCAGCAGTTCTCCTTTAAGCGGATTTTGCCCGGGGATATTTCCGCACATTTAAGCCGCGTGGCGGCACTGGAACACATCGACTTAACGCCTGACGGTGCAACGCTTTTGGCCCGACTGGCCGATGGCGGCCTCCGGGACGCGCTCTCCCTTTTGGACCAGTGCAACCTGCAGGACGGCACTGTGGGCGAAACGGAAATTCTCGCCACCTTGGGGATGGCGGGGAATTTGGAAACCGGCAACCTCATGGGCCAGCTGGCGTTAAACGACACCGCCGGCGCGCTGGAAACCCTCTCCCGCCTCTACCGTGACGGCAAGGAAATGAAAACCCTTTTGGGGGAGCTGTCCTCGCTGGCGCGGGATTTACTCATCCGCAAAACCGCCCCCCAGGGGGGTGCCGCCCTCCTCACCGGCGGTTACGACGAGGCCACCTTGCGGCGGCTCTCTGAGCACTTAAACGCCCCCCGCCTTGTCCAGATGGTGACGATTTTGCAGGACGCGCTCCTCAATTTGGGCCGCAGTGCCAACCAGCGCACCGACGCGGAGCTCACCCTCATCCGTCTGGCGGACGAGACGCTGGACGGCGGAGTTTTGGGGCTTTCCGCCCGGGTGGCACGGCTGGAAACCATGATGGAATATCCCCCCACCGCCGTGGCGACACCCCCACAAAACCCGGCGGCACCCGCTGTCGCGGCGGCACCGCAACCGGCACCCGCCAAGGCGGAAGTCCCCCCTGTGGCGGAGGAATCCGTCCCCTGGGAGGAGGACATCCCCCTGCCGGACGCGCCCCCGGAGCTGTCCGAGCCGGCGGAGTCTATATCTGCCCAGCCGGCGGTAGCTGCAGAAGTGCCCGCCCCGGAACCCCCGGCGGTTACCCCTGCGCCGACGGCGGAAGGCCCCGCCGATTCCGCCCTGTGGCCCGCACTGCTGCCCGCCTTAAAGGGCAAGGTGCCCCCCACGGCATGGCCCTTCCTCTCCAACGGCAGCATGACGACGGGCAGCTATGCGGGCGGCGTTTTGACGCTGACGGTGAACTCCGCCGTCACCAAAACCATGACGGACAAGCCGGAGATACACGAGGTCATCGCGGCACAGGCCCAACTGCGGGTGGGAAACCCGGTGCGGGTGAGAATGGTACTGCAGGAGCCTGCACCCAACGACAAATTAAACGATTTGATGGCCATGGGGGCCAAATTTGGTAACTAGGAGCTGAGGATATGGCAAAAGGATTTGGATCACGCGGCATGTCCGGTATGGGCGGCATGGGCGGCGGCATGAACATGAATATGATTAAACAGGCCCAAAAAATGCAGGCGGATATGCAGAAGTTGCAGGAGGAACTGGCGGAGGCTGAATACACCGCCACTGCCGGCGGCGGCGCGGTTTCCGCCACCATCAACGGCCAAAAGACACTCACCGAGCTCACCATCAGCCCCGAGGCTGTGGACCCGGACGACGTGGAGATGCTTCAAGACCTCATTATGGCGGCGGTGAACGAGGCCATCCGTGCCGCCGACGAGGCCGCCTCCGGCTCTATGGCCCAGATTACCGGCGGGCTGAACTTGCCCTTTTAGCGCGCCTCGGTTATTTTTGAGGGAGGAATTTGGTCTATGAAGGTGCCTGCTGTTGGCATGCGCAACATTAAAACCGCTGTGGCGGTAATGGTCTGCTTCTTCCTTTATATCCCCTTGCAGGGATTTTTCGCGGGACAGAGCGGGGGCTACTTCAGTCTGATGAGCCCCTTTTATTCCTGCATTTCCGCCGTTATCTGTATGCAGAGCTCGGTGAAACAGTCGGTGCACCAAGGGGTTTACCGGCTGATTGGTACGCTCATCGGCGGCGTGGTGGGCCTGCTCTTTCTCTTTCCCTACGATTATTTCCCCTACGAGTGGCTGTTGGGCGTTCTCCTGTTTTTGGGGGTTATCGCCACCATTTGGCTCTGTAACCTCATCGGTAAGCCCACGGCCTGCGCCATCGCCTGCGTGGTGCTCTGCGTCGTCATGCTCAACCACAGCGGCACCGACCGCTATGTTTACACCCTGATCCGTATGGCACAAACCGCCGTAGGCATCGTGGTGGCTGTCCTTGTGAATCACCTGCTCCCCGACCATCAGGGGGAGGAGCATGAACCCCCCAAGCAGCACGCCCCGTCGCACCCCCATGAGGACGACTAAGCCCGCTCAGAAAAGAGGAATTTTCTATGCCCACACCTGTTTATTTTTCAGACTTTCGCGCCCTGCCGGGCACCAATTTACTGGTAAAACTGCAAAAACTGATCCGCACTGCAGGAATTGGCAAGATTGACTTTGACGGCAAGCTGGTGGCTATTAAAATGCACTTCGGCGAGCCGGGGAACCTGTCCTTTTTGCGCCCCAACTACGCCAAGGCGGTGGCGGACGTGGTGAAGGATTTTGGGGGCATCCCCTTCCTCACCGACTGCAACACCCTCTACCCCGGCAGACGGAAAAACGCTTTGGAGCACTTAGGTGCGGCGGCGGAAAACGGCTTCTCTCCCCTGTCCACCGGGTGCCAGATTATCATCGGCGACGGCCTAAAGGGCACCGACGACGTGGCGGTACCCGTGGTGGGTGGCGAATATATCACCGAGGCTTACATCGGCAAGGCCGTGATGGATGCCGACGTTTTCATCACCCTCTCCCACTTTAAGGGCCACGAGTCCACCGGCTTTGGCGGTGCCATGAAGAACATCGGCATGGGCTGTGGCAGTCGCAGAGGAAAAATGGCCCAGCACTGCAGCGGCAAGCCAGAGGTAGACCCCAAGCTGTGCCGCAACTGCCATGTCTGCCAGCGGGAGTGCGCACAGAGTGCCATCGGATACGAGACGGGGTTTGCCGTCATCGACCACGCAAAGTGCGTGGGCTGCGGGCGGTGCATCGGTGCCTGCAACTTCGACGCTATCGACAATTCCAATAATTCCGCAAACTTCGAGCTCAACTGCAAAATAGCGGAATACGCCAAGGCAGTGCTGGACGGCAGACCCCACTTCCACGTCAGTCTGGTGATGGACGTTTCCCCCTACTGCGACTGCCACGGCGAAAACGACGTGCCCATTCTCCCGGACGTGGGGATGTTCGCCTCCTTTGACCCGGTGGCACTGGACCAGGCCTGCTGCGATGCCTGCCTGAAACAGCAGCCTATACCCGGCTCCGTTTTAGACCAGCGGATGCACGAAAAAGACTTCTGCGACCACCACGACCATTTTGTCAACACCACCCCCAACACCGAGTGGGAGAGCTGCTTAGACCACGCGGAGAAAATCGGGGTGGGTGCCCGGAACTATGAGCTGATTATCGTCAAATAAAGAAGGGTTGATTTCATGAAAGCTGAAGAAATTTTGGCCCACTGCGACCACACACTGTTAAAGCAGGACGCTACTTGGCAGCAGATGAAGGAGATTTGCGACGACGGCATCCGATTTGGCTGCGCCAGCGTCTGCATCCCCGCGGGATATGTGGAGCAGTGCGCCGACTATGTGGGCAATCGCCTGAAAATCTGCACTGTCATCGGCTTTCCAAACGGGTACTCCACCACCGCCACCAAGGTTTTTGAGACTGAGGATGCCATTCACAACGGAGCCGACGAGATTGACATGGTGATGAACATCGGCTGGGCCAAGGATGGCCGTTGGGACGAGATTCTAGCCGAAATTAAGGCAGTCAAAACCTCCTGTCAGGGCCGGATTTTGAAGGTCATTATCGAGACCTGCCTTTTAACCGACGACGAAAAAATCAAGCTCTGCGAGATCGTCTCCCTCTCCGGGGCGGACTACATCAAGACCTCCACCGGGTTTAGCACCAGCGGTGCCACCCGGGAGGACGTGGCTCTGTTCAAAAAGCACCTTGCCTCCCATGTGAAAATCAAGGCCGCCGGCGGCATCCGCACCATGGAGGACGCGGAGGACTTTTTGGCTCTGGGGGCTGACCGCCTGGGCACCTCCGCCATCGTGAGGCTCTGCAAAAATCAGGCCCCTCAGGGGTACTGAGTTTCTAAAATGTACTCAAAGACAAGCGGCTTTTCAGCCGCTTGTCTTTTTTTGCGCTTTTTCACCGTGGACAGGCTGTATAATGACGATATACCATTTTTTGGTATATCGTCATTTTTGTAAGGAGTGATTTTATGCCCGTTGTCTGCACATCGGAGGAGCGGACACTCACCGCCGCCCTGTCGGGGGAAATCGACCATCACGGTGCCAAGACCGTCATGGAGCAGCTGGACCGGTGCATCACGGAAAACCTGCCCCGCCGCCTGTATTTAGACCTATCCGGGGTCACTTTTATGGACAGCTCCGGCATCGCCGTCCTCCTCCGTGCGTGGCGGCGGATGGGGGAACTGGAGGGCACCGCCACCGTCCGCAACGTCCCCACGCAGGCCGCCAAGGTGCTCACCACGGCGGGGCTGCAACGCATGATGAAATTTGAGTGAGGAGGCACTACATATGATTGTACTCAATCAGGCGACCATTTCCTTTTTAAGCCGCTCGGCAAATGAGGGCTTCGCCCGCACTACGGCGGCCTGTTTCGCCGCCCAGTTAGACCCCACCTTAGACGAGCTGGGGGACCTGAAAACTGCCGTCAGCGAGGCAGTGACCAACGCCATTGTCCACGCCTACCCGGACGCGCTGGGCCTTGTCACCATGCGTTTACGCATCTTGGAGGGCGAGGTTATCGAAGTGGTGGTGCGGGACAAGGGGGTGGGGATTACGGACGTGGCAAAGGCGCGAGAGCCCCTTTTTACCACCGGCAACGAGGAGCGTTCCGGCATGGGCTTTACCATTATGGAGAGCTTTATGGACAGTATGCGGGTGAAGTCTCGGCCCGGTGCCGGTGTCTCCGTCACCATGCGCAAGCGCATCTCCTGCCGTGCAGGGCTCAGTCGGTGAGTACCTCCTCCCCCGCCCTTTTGGATGCCGCCAGGGGCGGTGATAACTGCGCCTGCGAACAGATGCTGACGGAAAACGTGGGGCTTATTTGGAGCATTGTGCGCCGGTATTACGGCAGAGGGGTAGAGACGGACGACCTCTATCAGCTGGGCTGTTTGGGGTTTCTCAAGGCGGTGCGGGGGTTCGACCCCCAGTACGGCACCCAGTTTTCCACCTATGCCGTCCCGAAAATCGCCGGGGAAATCCGCCGGTTTTTGCGGGACGATGGCACGGTGAAGGTGAGCCGGGGTCTGAAAGAACAGGCCCTGGCCATTCACGTTGCACGGGCCACTCTGATGGCGGCTTTGGGCCGGGACCCCACCCTGTCGGAGCTGTCGGCGGAGACCGGGCTGGAGGCGGAGGAGATTGCCGCCGCCGAAACCGCCGCCGTTCCTGTCTCCTCCCTGCAGGCGGAAAACGCCGATGGTTTTTCGCTAGAGAGTACCTTGGGCACCGATGGGATTGAGGAAAAGCTAGTGGAGAAAATGTCCCTTCGCGCCGCCATTGATCTGCTGCCGGAGCGGGAAAAGCAGGTCATCCTGCTGCGGTTTTACAAAAGTCTCACACAAGACCGCGCCGCCCGGGTGCTGGGGGTCTCACAGGTGCAGGTGTCCCGCATTGAAAAGCGGGCGGTGGCCCGACTGCGGGAGGAATTGACGTAGGGCGCAAAGCACTGTATAATAGCAGCAATGAGGTGATTGAATGCGTGGGAATACGCTCTACATCGTGGTGCCCTGCTACAATGAGGAGGAGGTTCTCCCGGAGACTGCCAAACGGTTGGGGGACAAGCTGAGTACCTTAATGGATGCCGGGAAAATATCAGAAAAAAGCCGGGTTCTCTTTGTGAACGACGGCTCTAAGGACAAAACTTGGTCTATCATCGAAGACCTACACCGCACCTCTCCCCTCTTTTGCGGCGCGGATCTCTCCCGCAATCGGGGGCATCAGAACGCCCTTTTGGCGGGGCTGACCACCGCCCAAAACCGCTGTGATATGGCCATTTCCATGGACGCGGATTTGCAGGACGACGTGGACGCCGTGGACCAGATGGTGGAAAAATATTTGGACGGCTGTGACGTGGTGTACGGTGTCCGCTCCTCCCGGAAAAAGGACAGCTTTTTTAAGCGGTTCACCGCCGAGGGGTTTTACAGAGTGATGAATCTACTGGGGGCCAACGTGGTCTTTAACCACGCGGACTATCGGCTCCTATCCAAACGCGCCCTAGAGGGACTGGCGGAATTCAAGGAGGTAAACCTCTTTCTCCGTGGCATCGTCCCGCTGGTGGGGTACCGCAGCGACACCGTAGAATATGAGCGGGGTGAGCGGTTTGCCGGCGAGAGCAAGTACCCGCTGGGCAAGATGCTCTCCTTCGCCTTAGAGGGGATTACCTCCCTCTCCACCCAGCCTCTCCGCATGATTTCCGGGCTGGGCTTTCTCATTTTCCTTGTCTCCATCGGGATGCTGATTTACATTTTAGCCCGCTTTTTCACCGGGCACACCATCACCGGCTGGGCCAGCGTCGCCTGCTCCGTGTGGGCCATCGGGGGGCTGATTCTCCTGTCACTGGGCGTTATCGGGGAATATATCGGCAAGATTTATTTGGAGACCAAAGGCCGCCCCCGGTTTCTCATTCGCGAGGTGCTGGAGGACGACGACGAGGCCGATTGCTAATGTGATGCCCCCGCTTTTTCTTCCTAACAATATCTATTTTAAGGGGCAGCCCACTTGGGGCTGCCCCTTTTTGTTTTCTATTCCAGCGCGAGTTTGCTGGCCGCAATCCAGTCCTTTTCATTTTTCGCAGACTGTTCCTGCGGCACCATGCCCAAATCTTCCGTCATAAATCTGCCCAGCCACCGGGAAAATATTTTGGCACCGTCACGGTTGAGATGGGCGGAATCGTAAAAGTGGTAGTTTTCATTGATGCCCATGGCGGATAGCCCGGTGGTCCAGTCATAAAAGGACACGCCGCTGCCCAGACTTAAAATGTCATTGCGCATCTGTACCCGTGTCTCTTCAGGTAGGCGGCAATAGGTGGGGTGAATCACCACGGTGAGGGGAATGTGGTTTTTTTGACAAATGTTCGCAATGATGCCCAGTTCCTGCAAATTTTCCGCATACTGCGCCTGCTTTGCAGGCAATCGCACCTGAGGGCCAAGGTCTGCCGCGCCGTACGCGCCATACATCCCGGTATGCCCCTTGTATCCGCTCTTTTCAAGGGGTACAGAGGATCTCACCATCTCCTCAAACGTGACGGACTTCCAGCGGTCGTGGTAAAAATACAGGGGGAACAGCAGTCCCATCCGCAGTTCAGGTTCTGCGGCGGTGAAGGTGGCCTTTAACCGCTGTGCGGTGTGGGGCATATAGTCTCCATTGGTCTGGGAAAAGTGCTCATATTTCTCAAAATGCAGGCCGGTGGCCTCTAAAAAAACGCGCTTTGGGGACTGGGTTTTCAAGGTCTCCTCCAGATAGGCGGCGGTAAAAGACAGGGTCTGCACGGGGCCACAGAGGGCGTAACCCGTCAGGCCGCTCTCCCCATAGATAATCCCGGGAGAGACATCGCAGTAGCCGTAAGAGGAACCCAGATAGAGGTAGTCCAAGCTGTCATAAGGCTCAGCGAGATAGTCGTCCCACTCACAACCAAAACTACGGCGCACCGGCCGCAATGCGTCGCCAGTCCCCTGTAACAGCAGTGCTGCCACCAAGATAAAGCAGACCGCAAAAAGCGATTCCTTGACCTTTTTCACGGTCCCACCCCCCTAAAACTTGAAGTAGATAAACGCACGGGGGTCATACCCCTCGCCATAGATGCCAAACACAAAAATCACCATCAGTAGCCCCAGTGCCAGACACCAGCGCACGGCTCTTGGGCGCGAGATAAGGTAAGACCAGCAGGAGAGCTTCTTGTCCTTGAAATAGAACCACAGCTCGCCTATTAGAAGCACCAGCAGTGCCACCGCCACCACCCGCAGTTCCAAATAGTCCAGTCCGATGGTGGAGGGGGGCACCAGCCACAGCGGCCCCGCAAAAAGGCTTTTGAAAAGCTCACCCGCCTGTTCCATAGAGTCCGCACGGAAGAAGGAAAAGGCGATGCAGGTGAGGGAAAAGGTGAGGAGTATTTGCACCACCGCCAGTGGTTTTCCCCCCTCTTTCATGGCAAAAAAGCGGTGCAGATAACGCCTTGCCGGCAGCGTCAGTTCGCCTGCAACCTGATACACGCCGTTGAGCAGACCCCAAGTGAGAAAGGTCACTGCCCCGCCGTGCCATAGCCCGCTGATGCCGAACACAATGAGCACATTGAGGTACTTGCGCCATTTTTCCACCCGATTGCCCCCCAAGGGGATGTAGAGATAGTCCCGAAACCATGTGGAAAGGGAGATGTGCCACCGCCGCCAAAATTCGCCGATGGAGCGGGCGAAAAAGGGGGTTTTGAAGTTTTCCTTGAGGCGGAAACCCATGGCGTCGGCCGCCCCCAGTGCCATGTCGGAATAGGCGGAAAAATCGCAGTAAAGCTGAACGGTAAAGGCGACTATCGCCGCCGCAACCTGCATCGTACCGAAGGTTTGCGGCGCGTCGTACACCGCCGCCACCAGCAGAGCCAGTCTGTCGGCAATCACCAGCTTTTTGGCGGCACCCCACAAAAACCGCAGCAGTCCACGCCGCAGGCTAAAATAGGAGTAGCTGTGGTGCTCTGCAAACTGGGGTGCCAAGTCTCCAAAACGGGCGATGGGCCCTGAGAGCAGGGCCGGGAAAAAGGAAATCACCAACGCGCAGGTGACGAAATTGTGTTCCGCCGCCGTCTTGCCTCTGTAAACGTCGATTAAGTAACCGGCGGCACTGAGCATATAAAAGGAAATGCCCAGAGGCAAAATCAGCTCCATGGCGGGGCTTGCAAAATCAAACCCGGCAGCGCGTACTGCCTCCCCCACCGTTTGGACGATTGAATTCAGGTACTTAAAGGTACACAGTGCCCCCAAAATCAGCACCAGCAATACCGCCAGCACCAGCTTAGGATGGCGGCTCCGCCCCCGCTCTAGGAGCCTGCCGCCCCCGTAAGTCACCGCGATGACGCAGAGGAGCACAGAAAAGCCTTGCGGCCCTGCACAGAGGTAGAAAAAGAGACTTGCCAGCAGCAAAAACCCATTGCGCAGCCTATCCTGTGGCAACAGGAAATAGACAAGCACCACAATCGGGAAAAACAGGAAAAATTGTGGGGATAAAAATGCCACCGGCAATCACCGCTTTCTCTGTGAACATTCTGTGAACATACCGATTTAATTATAACAGCATTGTCGAAAAAGCGCAATACGACGAATTCCCCGCGGCAAACATGCCGCGGGGAATTCGTTTGGTGGAATATTTGTTTTTTTGCTTAGTCCGCAGGTGCGCTTAACACTGCCTCAGCAAGGGCTTCGGCGGCGTTTTCCGCGTCCATGGCACGGGCCACGGCACCTACGGCGGCGTAACCGGTGTCTTCGCCGGAGGCGGTGCCCTCATCGTCCATGCGGTCGTACTTGCTGTACATAGCAAGGCCGGAACCGGCGGGGATGAGTTTGCCGATGATGACGTTTTCTTTCAGGCCCAACAGGTGGTCCACCTTGCCCTTGATGGCGGCTTCGGTGAGCACCTTGGTGGTCTCCTGGAAGGAGGCGGCGGAGAGGAAGGAGTCGGTGGCAAGGGAGGCCTTGGTGATACCCATGAGCAGTCTTGTGCAGGTGGGGAGCACCAGTTCCAGCCCGTCATTGGTCTCGCCGGCATCAATGCGCTTCTGAACGGCATCCTTAGCGTCCTCGAACTCCATGATTTCCACGGTGGAGCCGGTGAGGAGCAGGGAGTCGCCGGGGTCTTCCACCCGGACCTTGCGCATCATCTGGCGGCAGATAACTTCGATATGCTTATCGTTGATGTCAACGCCCTGCTGACGGTAGGGCTTCTGAACTTCAGCGATGAGGTAGTTGTGGACTGCGGAGAGGCCGCGGACACGGAGAACGTCCTGGGGATAGAGCGCGCCGTCGGTGAGCTCTACGCCCTTTTCTACCCGGTCGCCGTCCTTCACGCGGATGCCGCTGGTGAGGGGCAGTGCGTAGGACACCACCTCGCCGTCGTCCGCTGTGATGTTGACGGTGCAGAGGGTGGCGCGCTTGGCCTCCTCGATGGAGATCACGCCGGAGATTTCCGCAAGCTGGGCCATCTTTTTGGGACGGCGGGACTCGAAGAGTTCCTCGACACGGGGCAGACCTTGGGTGATATCGCCGCCGGCCACGCCGCCGGTGTGGAAGGTACGCATGGTGAGCTGGGTGCCCGGCTCGCCGATGGACTGGGCGGCGATGATACCGACAGCCTCGCCGGCACCCACAGGCTCGCCGATGGCAAGGTTAATGCCGTAGCACTTGGAGCACACGCCGCTGCGGGACTTACAGGTGAGGACGGAGCGGAGCTTCACGGAAGTGATGCCATGGGCAGCCAGTACCACAGAATCCTCGGAGGTGAGCATGGTGTTGCGGTCGAAGAGCACCTTGCCGGTGTCCGGGTCGCAGATGTCGTCGGCGGGGTAACGGCCCTTGAGACGCTCGGCAAAGGTCTCGATAATCTGGCCGTTCTCGGAGATTTCAGCCACTTCGATACCGTCGTGGGTGCCGCAGTCGTGCTCGCGGATGATAACCTCTTGGGAAACGTCCACGAGACGGCGGGTGAGGTAGCCGGAGTCGGCGGTACGCAGAGCGGTATCGGCCAGACCCTTACGGGCACCTCTGGAAGAGATGAAGTATTCCAAAACGGACAGGCCTTCACGGAAGTTTGCCTTGATGGGGATTTCGATGGTACGGCCGGAGGTATCCGCCATCAGACCACGCATACCTGCCAGCTGACGAATCTGTGCCATGGAACCACGGGCACCGGAATCCGCCATCATGAAGATGGGGTTGTAGCGGTCAAGGCCCTTTTGCAGCTCGTCGGTAACGTCCTTGGTGGTCTTTTCCCAAGCCTCTACCGCCAGACGATAACGCTCGTCGTTGGTGATAAAGCCCTTCTTATACTGACGCTCAATCTTCACGATTTCCAACTCGGTGGCATGAATGAGCTCCGCCTTTTTGGGAGGAACGGTCATGTCGGAGATGGAGACGGTGAGTGCGCCCTTGGTGGAATACTTAAAGCCCTGGCTCTTGATGGCATCCAGCACGCCGGCGGACTCGTTGAAGCCGTGGGTGTTGATGCACTTCTCAATGATTTTGCCCAGCTGCTTTTTGCCCACTTGGAAGTTAATCTCCGGGTCGTACATGGTTTTGGGGTCGGTGCGGTCCACATAGCCCAAATCCTGAGGAATGGCCTGATTGAAGATGAGCCGGCCCACGGTGGTGTCCACCAGAGCATGGGTCATTTCGCCGTTGACTTCCCGGTACATCCGCACCTTGATGGGGGCGTGGATTTGCAGCGCGCCGGAGTCGTAAGCCAGCATGGCCTCGTCGGAGTTGGAGAAGACGTGGCCCGCGCCCAACTCGTCGGCACGGTCGTAGGTCAGGTAGTAGGAACCCAGCACCATATCCTGTGAAGGGACGGTGACGGGGCCGCCGTCCTGAGGACGGAGCAGGTTATTGGCGGAGAGCATCAGCACCCGCGCCTCGGTCTGAGCCTCGGCGGACAGGGGGACGTGGACTGCCATCTGGTCGCCGTCGAAGTCGGCGTTGAAGGCGGTACAGACCAGAGGATGCAGCTTAATGGCACGGCCCTCTACCAGCACCGGCTCAAAGGCCTGGATGCCCAGTCTATGGAGGGTAGGCGCGCGGTTTAGCATGACGGGGTGGTCTTTAATGACAAAGTCCAGCGCGTCCCAAACCTCGGGCTTGCCCTTATCTACCATCTTTTTGGCGGATTTAATATTGTTGGCGTGACCGTCCTCCACCAGCTTTTTCATGACGAAGGGGCGGAACAGTTCGATGGCCATTTCCTTGGGCAGGCCGCACTGGAAAATCTTCAGCTCGGGGCCCACCACGATAACGGAACGGCCGGAGTAGTCCACGCGCTTGCCTAAGAGGTTCTGGCGGAAACGTCCCTGCTTGCCCTTGAGCATATCGGAGAGGGACTTGAGGGCGCGGTTGTTGGCACCGGTGACGGCACGGCCACGGCGGCCGTTGTCGATGAGGGCATCCACCGCCTCTTGGAGCATCCGCTTTTCGTTCCGAACAATGATGTCGGGAGCGTTGAGCTGAATGAGCCGTTTCAGGCGGTTGTTGCGGTTAATGACACGGCGGTACAGGTCGTTTAAGTCGGAGGTGGCAAAGCGGCCGCCGTCCAGCTGAACCATGGGGCGAATTTCGGGGGGAATCACCGGCAGAACGTCGATAATCATCCACTCGGGCTTGTTGCCGGAGACGCGGAACGCGTCTACCACTTCAAGCCGCTTCACAATGCGGGCCTTTTTCTGGCCTGCGGCATCCTTCAGCTCGTTGCGGAGGGAGACGGACATCTCGTCCAGATTCAGATCTTGCAGCAGCTTTTTGACAGCTTCCGCGCCCATGCCTGCCTCAAAGTCGTCCTCGTACTTCTCCCGCATATCCCGATACTCTTTTTCAGAGAGAATCTGGTTTTTTGCCAGGGGGGAGAAGCCGGGGTCGGTGACGATATAGCTTGCAAAATAGAGGACTTTTTCCAAAATACGGGGGGAGATATCCAAAAGCAGGCCCATCCGGGAGGGGATGCCCTTAAAATACCAGATGTGGGAGACAGGGGCGGCCAGCTCGATGTGGCCCATGCGCTCACGGCGCACCTTGGAGCGGGTGACTTCTACGCCGCAACGGTCGCAGATTTTGCCCTTATAGCGGATTTTCTTATACTTACCGCAGTGGCATTCCCAGTCCTTGGTCGGCCCAAAGATTTTTTCGCAGAACAGACCGTCCCGCTCGGGCTTTAGGGTACGGTAGTTGATGGTTTCCGGCTTTTTGACCTCGCCGTGGGACCACTCACGAATCTGCTCCGGGGAGGCGATACCAATTTGGATTGCGTCAAATTCAGCGTAACTCATTGTGTTCTACCTCCCTTTCTTATTCTTCAATGTCCGAGATGTCCGCGTCCGGCAGGTCATCCTCGGGGTCTTCGCGTTCAATGGAAATAATGTCGTCAGCGGCCAAATCGTCGTCGTCGCTGCCCTCCTTGAGGGTGAAGCCGGCGGCGGCAAATTCGCTCTCCGCGGGCTGACTGGTGAAGCCGTAGCTATCATCGTCGTCCTCGTGGAAGCGACCGGGCTGGTAGCTGTCCTCGTCGTCGTCCTTCAGCTCGATTTCCGCGCCGTTTTCGTCCAGCACACGCACATCCAGGCACAGGGACTGCATTTCCTTAATGAGCACCTTGAAGGATTCGGGCACGCCGGGCTTGGGCACGTTGTGGCCCTTCACGATGGCCTCATAGGTGCGGACACGGCCCACCACGTCATCGTCCGACTTGACCGTGAGGATTTCCTGCAGGGTGTATGCCGCGCCGTAGGCCTCCAGTGCCCAGACTTCCATCTCGCCGAAACGCTGGCCGCCGAACTGGGCTTTGCCGCCCAAAGGCTGCTGGGTGACGAGGGAGTAGGGGCCGGTGGAACGGGCGTGGATTTTATCATCCACCAGATGGTGGAGCTTTAAGAAGTAGAC
>JAVXKN010000013.1:14437-14709 GCA_036647315.1 Oscillospiraceae bacterium
GCCGGTGCGGCCGTCGTAGAGCCAGGATTTACCGTCCTCGGAGAGACCGGCAAGGGTGAGGGTATCGGCGATGTCCTGCTCGTTGGCACCGTTGAAGATGGGGGTGGAAACCTTCCAGCCCAAGGCTTGCGCCGCATAGCCCAAGTGGACCTCCAGCACCTGCCCGATGTTCATACGGGAGGGAACGCCTAAGGGGTTCAGAACGATGTCCAGCGGAGTGCCGTCGGGGAGGAAAGGCATATCCTCCTGGGGGAGAATCCGGGAGACAACGC
>JAVXKN010000014.1:0-14698 GCA_036647315.1 Oscillospiraceae bacterium
GGGGTTAGCCCCCCCGGTTAACCGGGCGGCCTCCCCTGTGCGTAATGGGTGTGCGGAACCGAACCGGGGGGGGGCGGGGGGGTCGGGGAGCAGGAGCGTGTTGGGGTCTAGGCTATCGTAGGCCGCGCCCATGTGGAAGGCAAAATCGGCACGATTGGCAGCGAAGGCACCCAAGCTTGCCTCTAAGGTGGGGGCTAAGTCCCCGGAGAGTGGGCAGGAAAAGTAGGTGCCCGCGGCGGTTTGGTAAGCCAGAAAAACGGACCCGTTTTGGGTATACAAACACAGCCGGCGGACGGAAATGTCCTCCGGCAGAAGTTTGTTTTGGGAGCCGGTGAGCCAATGGGACAGGGTGGTAAGGGGGATTTCCCCTAAAAAATCGAAGTAGATACCGCCGGATTGTAGGGCCCGCTGCCAGCCGTTTTCCGTGAGGGATTCCGGGGCACCGGCGGCGGAAAAGCCTTGGGCGAGTATGGGGGCGAGGGTGCTGTACGCCTGGGTGATGTCCTCGTATTGGGCACCGTAGCGGCGGACGTAGTTTTGGTCCAGCTGGGTCACGGCCAGACGGAGGGGGTGGGTGGTGGCGGTGACTGCTGCCATTGGGAGGGGAGTTACGGTGCTGGGCGGATTGGGCCCGGCGGATCTGATGCCGGTGAAAATCTGGGTGCGGGTGATGAGAAAAATGGCGGAGCAGGTGAGGAGGACCATCAGGAGGCTCTTGCAGAGTTCCAAGGCGCGGGACCTAGAGCCGTGGGACTTAGACATGATGGGGGCCCCCAATCAGCAGCTCCATCCGCAGGGTAAGGCCGGGACCCTCACGGTCCACCAGTGCCAGAGTACCCTGATGCCGGAGGACGATTTCACGGGCGATGGAGAGACCCAGGCCGGTGCCGCCGGACTCACGGGAGCGGGCTTTATCCACCCGGTAAAATCGCTCGAAAATCCGGGAGCGGTCAGCGTCGGGGATGCCGATGCCGTCGTCCGTCACTTGGAAAAAGACAATGTCGCCGGCCCGGCCTGCGGTGATGTCGATGTGGCCGCCGTCGGGGGTGTATTTGATGGAGTTGGAGACAATATTCATCATCACCTGCATGATGCGTTCCCGGTCGCCCATGACCTGGGGGATTCTTTTCGCCAAATCCAGCGTGAGGGTGTGGTTGTGCTTTTGAGCCTCCAGAAGAACGGCACTCTGGATATCTTGGACGGCATCGGCAAAGGAGAAGGGGGCCAGCGTCAGCTCGTTTCTGCCGGAATCGAACCGGGAGAGGGTGAGCAAATCTTGAACAATGTGGGTCATGCGGTCGCTTTCGCTCAAAATGACACCTAGGAAGTTTTGCCGCTGCTCCGGGGTCAGGTCGTCGTTACTCTCCGCCAGCGTTTCGGTGTAGCTGCGGATGTTGGTGAGGGGGGTGCGCAGCTCGTGGGAGACATTTGCCACGAATTCGCGGCGGAGTTCTTCGGTTTTGCGCTGGGTGGTCACGTCGTGAATCACCACCAAAATACCGCCCTGGCTCTCCCGGTCGAAGGGGGCCAAAAGCAGTTCCAAATTGCGGTCGTTCAGCTCCCGTTCGCCCTCCAAATAGCCGGGCTGCTCCACGGACAGAACCTCGTAGAGGGAGGCGATGTCGGAGAAGAGGTCGTCGTAATGGGTGGAGCCGTCGATGCTGCGGGCCAGCATTTCCTCGGCGGCGGGGTTGGAGTGGATAACGGCACCGGAGCGGTTAAATGCCACCACGCCATCGGTCATGTGGAGGAAGAGGGTGCCCAGCTTGTTGCGCTCGTTTTCCACCTGCTCAATGGTGTCCCGCAGTTGGCGGGCCATGGAGTTGAAGTTGGTGGTGAGGATACCGATTTCGTCCTTGGACCCCACCTCAATTTTACTGGAAAAGTCGCCGGCGGCCACCCGCTTCGCGCCGGCGGTGAGCCGTTCGATGGGGGTAATCATGGTTTTTGAGAGTAAAAACGACAGGAGCACCGAGATGATGAGCCCGAAGACCAGTGCCTCCAAAATCAGGGAAAAGAGCTCGGTGTTCAGGTTTTGTACCGTCTGGCGGTTATCGTAGATGTAGATAATGTAGCGACTGCCTCCCCGCTCAATGGGGATGGCGAGGTCCATATAGCTGGCGGAAACGTCGCTCTTATCGCCGTTTTTCCCCAAAAGGGCGGCAGAAATATTGGGCGTGATGGTTAGATTAGGCCCCTTTTGGTCGTCGCTTCCCGCCAAAAAGGTGCCGTAGGTGCCGTCCAAAATATAGTAGTTGCGGCTGCGGCTATCAACGCCCAGAACGCCTACATAGGTAGCCAGCATCTGGTCTAACTGTTGGGGGGCAGTGGTTTCACCGGCGCGCTCGGCGTCGGTTTCCTCCTGCAAATCCCGGGCGAACTGCTCCCCGGCAAAGACGGTTTGCATCTGGGTGTAAAAATCGTCCAGATAGAACCCCACCACGGAGTTCATGAGGAAGGACCCCACCACCGTCATGAGGGAGACGATGAGCAGGACCATGATGAGCACCAGCTTCATGTGGAGACTGCGGAACATGGGGACACCTCCTTTGGTTTAGAGTGTGTGTGGGAAATTTTATGACGCGAACAGGTAGCCTAGGCCCCGGCGGGTGACGATGAATTTGGGGTCGGCGGGGTCGTCCTCCAGCTTTTCACGGAGACGGCGCACAGCCACGTCTACGGCGCGGACATCGCCTACATAGCCCTCGTAGTTCCAGACGTGTTCCATGAGAGCCTCACGGGAGAAAGCCTTGCCCCGCTCTTTGGCAAGGAACAAAATCAGCTCGTATTCCCGCTGGGTCAAATCCAGCTCCACGCCGTCCTTGTAGACGGTTAACAGCTCGGTGTCGATGACGATTCTGCCGAACTCTTTGCGGTTGGGGGAAGAGGGGGCGGCAGGGGCACCCATGGAGGTGCGGCGAATATTCGCCTTCACCCGCGCCATCAGCTCACGGACGGAGAAGGGCTTGGTGATGTAATCGTCGGCACCCAATTCTAGGCCCAGCACCTTGTCGGACTCCTCCTCACGGGCGGTTAACATGATAATGGGGACGGAGGAACCCTTGTCCCGGAGGGTGCGGCAGACCTCGAAGCCGTCCAGCTTGGGGAGCATTAAGTCCAGCAAGATGAGGTCCGGGTCGGCGGTGAGGGCCAGCTCCAGCCCGGCGACACCGTCGTAGGCCTCCAAGGGGGCGTAGCCCTCTTTCGCCAGGTTAAAGGAGAGGATGTCCACAATGTTTTTTTCGTCCTCTACAATCAGAACGCGTTTTGGCATGGTGGGGGCCCCCTTTCTAAAGATGAAGATATTCCTTGGCTTTCAGGACGGTGAGTTGGGTTTTCCCGTCGGCGATGGTGCCGTCCATAATCTGCCGGAGGACGGTTTCAAAGGGGAGACGGAGAATTTCCAAAAATTCGTCCTCGTCGGGGTGGCAGTCCCCTTGGGTTAAATCCTGGGCCAAATACATATGCAAAACCTCGTCGCAAAAGCCGGGTGAGGCATACATACAGCCCAGATAGGTGAGCTTTCCGGCGGTGATGCCCACCTCTTCTTTCAGTTCACGGATGGCGGCGGGGAGGTGGTCTTCGCCGGCATCCAGTTTGCCTGCGGGCAGTTCGGCGATGACGGCGGAAAAGGGGTAGCGGTACTGGCGAACCAGGGTGACGGTGCTGTCCCCGTGGAGGGGAAGAATGGCAACGCCGCCCGGGTGGCGCACCACTTCACGGATGGCGGGGGCACCGTTGGGGAGAGAAACCATGTCCCGCTGCAGGGTGACGATGCATCCCTTGAAAAGTTCCTGGGATGCAACGGTTTGTTCGGTTAAATCCATAGCCATAGCCCTCCACCTTAAAGATAGGTACAGTATACCACAGCGGCGTTCAAAATCAAACAAATTCGGTGCGAGAATCATTCTTTTGCGGAAATTTTTACTAGTTGCACGAAAAACTGAAACCTTTGTGGAAGGGCGGGGTGACGGTGAAAGGGATGATGACATGGAGGACGTGGATCAAGGGGCTCTCCGGCAGGAGCTGACCAATCGCCTGTTCCACATTGCCACGGGCAGCGTCAATGACGCGGTGAAGCTGGCGTTTATTGCGCCGGAACCCGGTGCCTGGGCAGAATTGGAGGGGCTGGATTTGACGGCATTATCCGAATTTAAGCGGAACAGCGCGGGGTCGGTGGAGATGAAGCTGGTGGACCGGGTGGCGGTATTGGAAAAACTTTTGGAACTGCAGGGTGCTGACGGCGCGGGGGCAGAGGCCTTTCTCAAAGCACTGGAGGGGGAGGGCTGATGGCGGAATTTGCACAACTCTCCCCCAAGCAGGCGGCGGTGATGACTTGGTGGCGCAAGGGGTCTGCCGACAGGGAAAAGGACGCGATTATCTGTGATGGGGCGGTGCGCAGCGGCAAAACGGTGTGTACTTGCCTCTCCTTTTGTCTGTGGGCCATGTCCCGGTACACAAACCAGAACTTCGCCCTCTGCGGCAAGACCATGAAAGGGGTGCGGCGGAACATTTTGGAGGAGCTGCGGCCCGCCCTGCGCCGCTATGGGTTTCATTACACGGAAAAGCAGGGCCAGAGCATGGCGATTATCCGCATGGGCCGCCGGGAGAATCGGTTTTACTTTTTCGGCGGCAAGGACGAGGGGAGCGCGGGACTGATTCAGGGCGTGACCTTGGCGGGGGTACTGATGGACGAGGTGGCGCTGATGCCGCGCTCCTTTGTGGAGCAGGCGTTGGCCCGGTGCTCGGTACCCGGCAGCAAGCTGTGGTTCTCCTGCAACCCGGAGGGGCCGGGGCACTGGTTTTATCGGGAGTGGATTTGCAAAACCAAAGAGAAAAACGCCCTCTACCTGCACTTCACCATGGACGACAACCCCAGTCTGACGGCGGCGGTGAAGGCCCGGTTTCGCCGGCAGTTTCACGGCACTTTTTACCGGCGGTTCATTCTGGGAGAATGGGTGGCGGCGGAGGGGGTAGTTTACGACTTTTTCACCCCGGATATGGTGAAGAAAGTGCCCCGAAAGAAATTTGCCCAGTTTCGCATCAGCTGCGATTACGGTACGGTGAACCCCACCTCCATGGGGCTGTGGGGGGAGCTGGAGGGGGTGTGGTACCGCCTCCACGAGTATTACTACGACTCGAAAAAGATGGGGGGTCAGAAAACCGACCGTGAGTACGCCGACGCGCTGAAAAAGCTGGCGGGAGACCGAAAAATCGAGCGGGTGATTGTAGACCCCTCCGCCGCCAGCTTTATCGAGGTGTTGCGGCGGGACGGCTGGCAGGTTCAGCGGGGTGAAAACGATGTACTGGCGGGAATTCGGGTCACAGGTAGGCTCCTCAAGGAGGGGAAAATTGTCCTCTGCGACAGTTGCCCTGCCATTTTGGCGGAAATTGGGGATTACGCATGGGAGAGTCGGGGAGACGGCACCGACAGGGTGAAGAAAACCCACGACCACGCCATGGACGAAATGCGTTATTTCGCCATGACGGTGGAGGGAAAACCGGCACAGTTTGCAAGCTGCGCGGTGGCGCGGTACACATGAGAAAGGAGAACATTTTTTGAAACTATTTCAGAAAAAGAGCCAGCCTCAAGGGTTGGCGGTTCAGATGCGGCACGGGGAGAAGCAGCCCTTCCATCTGATGAACGGCTATGTGCCGCTGGGGGGCGGGGAGCAGAGGCTCTACCGCACCATTCGGGAGGCGGTGCCTATTTTGGACGCAGCTATGCTCAAGCTCATTCGGCTCTGCGGCGGGGCCATTGTGACGGCGGACGACCCAAAAATTCAAAAGGAGCTAGACGCATTTCTCCGCCACGTCCCCACCGGACGGGGTCAACGGGGGCTGCAGTCCTTTTTGGACTGTTATCTGGACGCGCTCCTCACCTGCGGCCGTGCCATCGGCGAGGTGGTGCTGGACAAAACCGGCAAGGTGGGTGCGGTGCTATGCGGCAACCCGGCGGATTTGGAGATTCGGGAGGGGGATTCCCCCTTGGACTTCACCCTCTGCAGTCGTGACGGCGGCGGTCAGGTGAAACCCCTGCCCTGCCAAGAGCTGCTGCTTTTTACGCCCTTTCAGCCGGAGACGGACAGCCCTTACGGCGTGTCCATTTTGCGGTCTATGCCCTTTCTCACCGACATTCTGCTGAAAATTTACAACGCGGTGGGGGTGAACTGGGAGCGGATGGGAAACGTCCGCTTTGCGGTGGTCTACAAGCCGGATAAGGCCGAGGGGGATTCCGTCCGCGCCGCTGACCGGTGCGGGGAGATTGCCCGTGAGTGGTCTTCCGCCATGCAGGCCACGCGGGACGGCAGCGTCCGGGACTTTGTGGCGGTGGGAGACGTGGATATTAAGGTCATCGGGGCGGACAATCAGGTGCTGGACAGTCAGGTGCCGGTGCGGCAGATTTTGGAGCAACTGATTGCCCGAACGGGGATTCCCCCCTTTATGCTGGGCCTCACCTGGGCCTCTACCGAGCGGATGAGCACCCAGCAGGCCGACATGATGACCAGCGAGCTCACCGCCATCCGCCGGACGCTGGAACCCACGGTGGAGCGCGTCTGCCAGTGGTGGCTCCGGGGCAAGGGGTACGGCGGCGGCGTCACCGTGGACTGGGAGGACGTGAACTTGCAGGACACCGTGGAGGAGGCGCGGGCGGGACTGTACCGGGCGCAGACCCAGGCTATTGAGATACAAAACGGAAAGGAAGAGAAAGCTTGAACATTATGAAGGAAGCGGAGACCCAGACCCACACGGTGGAGGCGGCAGACCTGTTGGAGATTAACAAGCTCTCTAAAAAAGTGCTGACAGCGGAGGAGGTTTACACCTTCGCCGTCCGCCTCTGCGACAACGAGATTGACCGTGAGGGTGAGCGGTTCGCCGGCGAGACCTTAAACCAGCTGGCGACTTTATTCGTGGGCAAAAGCGGGATGTTCGACCACCAGTGGAGCGCGCTGGGCCAGACGGCACGGATTTACAAGACCCAAGTGGTGGAGGAGGGGGGCCTGACGGCGGCGGGGGACAAACTCTGTTACCTGAAGGGTTACGCCTATATGCTCCGCACCGCAAAGAGTGCCGACCTCATCACGGAGATTGAGGGCGGAATTAAAAAAGAGGTATCTGTGGGGTGCGCTGTCAGTCGGGCGGTGTGTTCCATTTGCGGAAAAGACATTTCTGTGTGTAGCCACGAAAAGGGGCGCAAATACAATGGCAAATTGTGTTACGCCACCCTGCTGGACGCCACGGATGCCTACGAATGGTCTTTTGTGGCGGTACCCGCCCAAAAGAATGCGGGGGTGATGAAAGGAATGAAACAGGAGGACAAGTTGGAGGCGGAGGCCGCTATGGGGCGGCGTTACATGGAGCATCTCCGCGAGGAGACAGCGCGGCTGATGGCACTGTGCGCCCCGGAACTCACAGGCGAGCTTTGCAAGGCCATGGCAAATGGTCTGGGCGAGGCAGACCTGCTGGCGGCCCAGAAGGTCTACCGCAAAAGCGTGGGTGAAAAGCTCCATGTGGGGCCCCAGCTCACTTACAGCGGCGAGACGCTGACCCCGGAGGCCGACGGCGCATTTCTCATCTGACCCCGTAGGGGGAACGTGGGAGTTCCCGACAAATATGAAGGAGGAAACAATTTATGAAGGTATCTTTTGAGGGCATTGGCGAGGTGGCAGTCACCTGCTTTGCCGCGGAAACACTGGCAAAGGGCGACGTGGTTAAAATGACCGGCAACGCCACCGTAGGTGTCTGCGTTGCAGGCGATGGGTTTTGCGGCGTGGCAATGAGTGGCGCGAAAGGGGGCACCGCCGCTGTCCAAATGGGGGGCTGCTGTACTGTGAAGTATTCCGGCACCGCACCCACTGTGGGCTGGACCAAAATTTCCGCTGACGGGGCAAAGGGCGTGAAGGCGGATGCCACCGCAACCGGCACCGCCTATCTGATTCTGTCCGTGGACACCGCAGCAAAAACCGCCGTGATTCGGCTTTAAGAAAGGGAGAATGTGAATATGTTACAGGCAGAAAACGTGAAATTGGAAAAGGGTATGTACAACGAATCGGGCCGCAACTTTACCCAGGTTTTGGAGAAGTGCGACCCCTCCGAGGCCTATAAGGGCACGGAGCTGGAGGGCTTAGACGCTTATCAGCGTCAGCTCAAACGCTTTGATATCAAGGCTAAGGGCCCGGGCAGCGACTTGGTAGAGAAATTTTTCTCCACCGCCGATTCCGCCGTCCTCTTCCCCGAATACATCGCCCGCTCTGTCCGTCAGGGCATGGAGGAGAGCGACCTGCTCCCCCACATTACGGCGGCAACCACCCGTTTTGACGGCATGGATTACCGCTCCATCACCTCGGAAACCGGGGACGACAAGGCCCTGCGCCATGTGGCAGAGGGCGCGTCCATCCCCCAGACCACGGTGAAAACTCAGGAGAATCTGGTGAAGCTTCACAAGCGTGGCCGGATGCTGGTGGCCTCCTACGAGGCTATCCGCTACCAGAAGCTGGACCTGTTCTCCGTCACCCTGCGCCAGATTGGCGCACACATCAGCCGGATGCATCTGGAAGATGCGGTGGACGTGATTCTGAAGGGCGACGGCAACGGAAACCCTGCCCAGTCCATTAACGTTGCAACGCCCGGCACGCTGGTTTACGCGGATTTGGTGGACTTCTGGAGCAAATTTGACCCCTACGAGCTGAACACCATGCTGGTAAACGGCACCACCATGACAAAGCTGCTCAAGATGGCGGAGTTCCAAAATCCCGCCACCGGCCTGAATTTTCAGGGCACCGGCAAGCTGGAAACCCCGCTGGGTGCCAAGCTTCTCCGCACCAACGCCGTCCCCGACGGCAAGATTATCGGGCTGGATAAGCGGTACGCTTTGGAGATGGTCAAGGGGAGCGACGTGATGGTGGAGTACGACAAGCTCATCGACCGCCAGCTGGAACGTGCCGCCATCACCAGCATTTCCGGCTTTGCCAAGCTCTTTAACGAGGCGGGCAAGGTGCTGGCTATCTAATGAAACCCAAATTGGAGGGATTCTATGACTGAACAGATTTTTGAGACCGCCAAAGTGGTGGGGAGCGTGGCGGCGGAAGATTTCCCGGCACTGCGGGTCTGCTGTGAGGCGGCGGAGGGAGAACTCTCCGCAAATCTGAAGGAGGGGGTGGCGGCATCGGCCGCCGCCCCCGCTTTTAATACGGCGGCGGCATTTCTGGCACTGGCGGCCTTTTGGGAGACCCGGACAGAGCCCACCCACTTTACGGCGGGGGATTTGAGCGTCACCGCGCCCGCCCCCAACAGCGGGGGACTGCGCGGGCAGGCAAAGCGGATGATGGCCCCCTTTTTGCGGGATGAGGATTTTGCCTTTAGCGGGGTGATGGGATGACGGAAGTGCCCTTATTTCCCCGACTGCTGCGGCGATATGGAAAGCTTTTAACCGTCCACAATGCCGACGGCACCACCCTTGAGGTTTTGGGCTTTTTGCGCTCCCTTCCCGTTCCCCGTGGGGACGGGGTGGAGCGACAGCCCACGCCGCTGGGCGTGGTGTCTCAGGCGCGGTTTCTGCTGTTTTCCGACCCTAAACTGGTGCTGAAAGTGGGTGGGACGCTCTCCTGCGGCGGCGTTGTCTACGAAATTTTGGAGACGAAGCCGGTTTACGGCCCAACCGCCCCCTCCCATCGGCAGTCCCGGCTGAAGGCGGTGCTGTTATGACAGGGCTGGACAAGGTGCGGGAACAGGTGGTGCTGTTTTTGCAGGGGGCGGGCATCTCCGCCGTAGCCGCTTGGGAAAACGCCAACCAAAACGTGGGGGAAACCCCGGTGGTGGCGGTGGCTGTTCAGAGCTGTGAGAGCGGCAGTGCCGGGTTTTTGGACTATCTGGGTGAGGGGCAAAACCCCCTCACAGGCCGGTGGGAGGAGCGGTACGGCAGGCGGATGCGGCTGACCCTATCGCTGGACATCTATTGCAAAAAGAACCTGGGGGGCGGGGCCCTGCAACAGGGGTTTGACGCGCTGGCGCAGGCCCTGCAGACAGCACCCATCCCCGGCCTTTCCGTCACCGGGTTTTCCCGTGGGGAGACCAAATTTGAGGCCCAGTGGGGGCTGCTGCACTGTCCGGCAGAGCTGAAATGCGAGGCGTATTTCTACGCCGTAGCCGACGAGGGCGGGCAGTTTGCAGACTTTGAAATCAAAGGAGTAAAAGCATGAAAAACGTAACAAATCATCAGCGGCCGGGTGTCTACTCGGTCTATGAAGCGTCAGGGCTTACGGCGGGCAAGGTGGGCGGCAAGACCGTGGGTCTGGTGGCCCTGTGCACAAAAACCGGTGCCAACGTGCCCAAAGCCGGTGTGGCGGCTACCTATCGCCGCTATCGGGAGGCGGCGGAGGCCTTCGGCCCGGAGGAAAACATCGCCGAGGTGGTCCGCCTGCTGCTCTTAAACGGCGCGTCTGCCGTGGTGGCAATCCCGGTGGCGGCGGAGGCGGGCTACGCCAAGGCGTTTACCGACCTGGAGCTGTTGGAGGATATCGCCATTGTCCTCTGCGACAGCACGGCGGCGGGGGTGCAAAAGGCACTGCAGGAGAGCGTCAATCTGGCCTCTAAAAACCGCCGTGAGCGGGTGTGCGTGCTCTGTGGCGCGGCAGACGAGACGGTGACAAATCTGGTGGCTCGCGCCAAAGTCTGCAACGACAAACGCTGTGTGCTGGCGGCACCCGGGGCCTTAAAGCCCGACGGTACCCCCGCCCACCCGGCCCATGTGGCGGCGGCGGTGGCAGGTGCGCTGGCCGGCGAAACAGACCCGGCACTTCCCTTGGGCGGTGCGACGCTTCAGGGCCTTGCCGGCATCGCCATCAGCTATACCGACGAGGAGCTGGACGCGCTGATTCTGGGCGGCGTGACAGTGGTGGAATCCGTGGGAGGTACGGTTGCCGTTGTGCGGGCCGTCACCACCGCCACCACCACCGAGGTGGGCAATACCCCCGACGCGACGTGGCGGGAGCTGACCACCATCCTCATCACCGACCAGGTGATTTCCGGCCTGCGTAACGCTCTGCGGGCACGTTTTCCAAGGGCAAAAAATACAGAGCAGAGCCGTGGGGCCATCCGTTCTCAGGTGATGCTGGAGCTGGAAAACCGCAAGGAGCGAGAGATGATTACGGGGTATGAGGGCGTGTCGGTGACGGCACTGCCCACGGAACCCACGGTCTGTCTGGTGGAGTTTTCCTTCACCGTGGCCCACGGTCTGAGCCAGATTTGGCTTTCCGCACACATCACCGTTTAAGGAGGAGAGAGACTATGACAATCAGCGGATTTCCCACCAGTAGCGACATTTATTTGGAGATTAAGGGCAAAAAGGTGGCGGTGGTTCAGAGCTATACCGCCCGCACCACCCGTGAGAGTGGCACCATCGAGGCCTTCGGGCAGGAACAGCCGGTGGCTACCATTCCGGGCAAAACACGGCACATCATTGAACTGACCCGCCTTTACGCCACCGATTCCGCGGTGGAGGACGGGATTCGTTTTTACGACCTCAATGATTTTGACATCGTGATTTGTAAGCCCAAGCGCAAAATCGTCTATTCCCATTGCCAGTGGAGCTCCATCAGCGAGGTGGGGGCACTGGGTGCCATGGTGGTGGAAAAAATTACGGTTATCGCCACCAAGCGCATGGAAACAGCAGCCAATTAAACAGGGGAGGAGTGCTTTGATGCAGAGGGATTTAGGAACCTTTTTAACAGGGGTACAGCGGGAGATTTTGGCGGAGGACTGGAGTTTGCGCGTGCTGCCCATCTGGCAGATTTGGGAGGCAAAGCGGGAGGCGGAGGCCATGGCGAAGGGGGGCACGGAGCAGGCGGTTTGTGCCAATGCCTGCCTGCTGGCCCGCTGTATGCAGAAGGGTGAAAAGCAGTATTTTGCCAATGGCACCGAGGTGCTCCTCGCCCTGTCTCACAAGGAAATTGAACAGCTTGCGGCCCGGTACGCGGACTTTAACCGCCGTGCAAACCCCGGCCCGGAGGCAGACAAACTGCGGGTGGAGGAGCTGAAAAGCGGACTTTCCGCCGCCAGTCCCGCCCGACTGCGGTGGCGGGTACTGCGGAGCTTTGGCGTTCTCCCCTCGGAGGAGCGGGGGAAAAGCATGACGGAGCGTGACTTCCTTTACTGCGCCCTCAATCTGCTGTTGGACGACGAGGAGGAACTTTTGGCCCTCTGTCCCGCTTGTAGAATGAAAGCGGAGGAGGCCCGCTGTCCCGCCTGCGGTGTTCTGACATCGGACACGGCGGCAGGGAAAAACAGCGGCTTTGACGCGGAACGCTATCAGCGGATGAAGCGAGGGGAGGACCGTTGAAGGATTACTTAGCGGCCCTTTTGGAGGAGCAGGAGGAACCGGCGGAGACTTTTTCCATCAAAAGCAGACAGCCCATTGGAAAGCACCCGGCCCCGCTCTTGCAGTCCGCATCAAGTCGGGCGGTACCTCCCGGTATCGCCCCTTTGGGTCAGGGGGAGGAAGTGCCCTCCATGGAGGAGCAGCTGCGCCTTGCCACACGCAAAAAGGCAGAGGTTCAGCGGCGCGCCGTCCCTCTGCCGGAGCATGGGCACAGGCCGGCAGGGGGCGAAGATTCAGGCACTGCGCCGGTGCAGACCGTGGGAGCAAATACGCGGACGCTGCTTTTTCAGCTCCGGCGCAGCCGGCAGCAGACCCAGGCGGCATTTTCGCCGGGAAAGGGAACTTCTGCCGATTTGATTCCGGGCGTTCAATGGGCGGCGGCGGAGCCGGTGAATTGGGACGCGCTTGCAGAGCGGGAGGCCCGCCGTTACGACGGCGGGTTCTCCCTTTTTTAGAAAGGGGGTGCCATATTGAATTCCATGAGATTTCGGGATTTTATCTGGCCCAACAACCCGCGCACTTACAGCATTGAATTTCAGCGGGAGGTGGTGCCCAGAAAGCTGGCCCAGGGCAATTACTATTTGCAGAATATGGGCCTGCGCAACCGGGTCATGAAAGGGGAGGGGGAGTTTTTTGGCCCCCATGCCTACGAGCAGTTTAAGCGGCTGGCCACCCTTTTTTATGCGGACAAGCCGGGGGTACTGGTTCACCCTGAATGGATGGCTACCAACGCCTACTTTGTCCAGCTGGCCCTCATGGAGGAGCCCCGGGAGGACTATGTGCGCTACACCTTTACCTTTTGGGAAAATATGTCCACGGGAACGGCGGCCTTTCAGGGCGTGACTGCGCCCAGCGGCGGCACAGGGGAAGTGTCCAAACCGCCACGCCAGCAGGCGGTGTACCACAGGGTGAAAAAGGGCGAGTGCCTGTGGGGCATCGCGAGGAAATACGGCACCACGGTGTCCGCCATCCTGGGGCTGAACCCGGATGTGAAAAATCAAAACCTGATTTTTGTGGGCCAGGAGGTGCGTGTCTCATGATGACCTGCTGCATTGTGGGGTGGGACGGGGCGCGGGCGATTTTGCCCGGTCTGCTGGACTGCAAATTTTCCTACGGCGAGGGGACCCCCTGCGACAGCTTTTGGGTCAAGTGCCTGTGGCCGGAGGGGGACAAAGAACTGCTGGAACGGGCCACCCGCTTTTTCGTAGAGGAGGAGGGGGTGCGGCGGTTTACCGGCGTGGTGGACGAATTCTCCCTAACGATGGACCGGGGCGGAGCCACCTTGGAACTCTCGGGAAGGGGCATGGCGGCACTGCTTTTGGACAATCAGGCGGAGGCGCGGCAGTACCAAACCGCCACTTGGAGCGATATTTTTTCCCATCACGTCGCCCCTTATGGCATCCAGACCGCAGGTGGGGTCAGCCTCCCCCCGGTGAACGGCTTTGTAGCCGCCTCCGGCGGGAGTGAATGGCAGGTGCTCTACGATTTCGCCTGTTTTCACGGTGGCATTGAGCCCCGCTTTGACGCATGGGGCCGTTTGGTGCTGAAAAAGCCCGGCGGCGGCACTAAGATTTTGGACCAGCGGGTGGCTGTCACCGCCATGGAGTACCGCGCCAGACGCTATGGGGTACTCTCCCAAATTTTGGTGCGGGACAGGGCACGGAAAACAGTGGAAAAGGTGCGCAACGTGCCCTTTCAGCAGGAGGGCGGGTGCTGCCAGCGGGTGGTGACAATGCCCGCCAAAAGCAGCTACCGCGCCATGCGTTACAGCGGAAATTATCAGCTGAAAAAGTCCGGGGAGGACCGCAGACGGCTCACTTTGACAGTGCCCGCGCTCTTTTTTGTCCAAGTGGGCGATTTGGTGACCCTCCGCCGAAAAGACTGGCAGATGGACGGCGTGTGGCGGGTGGTCTCCTGCGAGACAGGGCTGAATGGCACAACGGGCGGTTATACCGTGTTTTCCATGGTACCAGAGGGATAGAAGGAGTGAGATTGCCATGTTTTTGGCACAAAATGCCCGGCGGGGTCGGGGGAGGATACCTGCCACGGAGCTGGGCCCGGTGACGTTGGAGGGGGAGACGGTGGGCGCGTATTTGGAGGGGGAACGGCGAGATTTGCCGGTGTTTTCCCCCGGCGGGTACCGCTGGGCCCCGGCTGTGGAGCAGAACGTACTGGTGCTGGGCACCGGGGACGAGGGGGGCACCCCCTGCGTGGTGGGGGTGCAGCAGGGGAACACGCCGCCCCTTGCCCCTGGCGAGGTGCGCATCGCCAGTACCGGGGGCGCGGCGATTTCCCTGAGCAACAGCGGGGTGGTGCGGCTGA
>JAVXKN010000015.1:0-14621 GCA_036647315.1 Oscillospiraceae bacterium
AGAAATGCCTCCCGCCGCCGCGGTGATGCCCCCGGTGAGTGCCCCCAAAATTCCCTCCGCCTCCACCGCCTTTTGCACACCCTTAGCAAGCAGATACCCAAACCCGGTGAGGGGGACGGTGGCACCGGCCCCGCCGAATTCCACCAGATACTTGTACAGCCCCGTGCCCCCTAAAATCACCCCCGCCACCACATAGGTCACTAGGATTTTCGCCGGGGTGAGTTTGGTCTTGTCAATTAAAACTTGACCCAAAACGCAGAGCAGCCCCCCCACCAAAAAAGCTTTCAAATAGGGCAATAAAATGTCCATCATGTCCTCCTAAACTTCAATCGCCACAGCGTGAGCCACGGCGGGAATACTCTCCCCCTGCTGGGTGGAGGTGGGGGAGAGGAGTGCCCCGGTGGGGCAGAAGAGGAGCTTTTTCCACCGCCCTCGCGCCATGCCGTCCAGCAGATGCCCGCATAAAACGCTGCCGGCGCAGCCGCAGCCGGAGGCACCGCAGTGGACATCCTGCCGCTCCCTGTCGAAGAGGAGCAGTCCGCAGTCGCTGTAATTCATCAGCATCACCCCGTCCTTGCGGAAAAAATCCTCCACAATTTCGTGGCCCAGCTTGCCCAAATCCCCGGTGACGATGAGGTCGTAATAGTCCGGTGTCCGGCCGGTGTCCCGAAAGTGAGCCCGGAGGGTGTCATAGGCGGCAGGGGCCATGGCGGCACCCATGTTGTTTGCGTCGCAGATGCCCTTGTCTACAATTTTCCCGATGGTGGCGCAGGTGATGCGTGGGCCGTCCCCGGTTTTGCACACCAGTGCCGCCCCGGCGGCAGTTGCCGTCCACTGGGCGGTGGGGGTCCGCTGTCCGCCGTATTCCAAAGGTGTGCGGTACTGCCGCTCGGCGGTGCAAAAGTGGGAGGAGGTCATGGCGGCAATCAGCTCCCCGCACCCGCCTGCCACCAACATAGCCGCCATTGCCAGAGACTCCCCCATGGTGGAGCAGGCACCGTACAGCCCCAGAAAGGGCACGTCCTGCCCCCGGGCGGCAAAGGAGGAGCCGATGCACTGGTTTAAGAGGTCGCCCGCCAGAAGAAAGTCCAAATCGTGGACGGTTTTGCCGGCTTTGGTCAGGGCGATTTCCAGGGCCTTTTTCTGCATGGCGGACTCCGCCTTTTCAAAGGTTTTTTCCCCAAAGCTGTCGTCCCGTGAGAGAAAATCAAAGTCCGCCGCCAAGGGGCCCTCCCCCTCTTTTTTGCCCCCCACCGCGGCGGCAGAGAGAATGTGAGGTGGGCTTTCAAAATACACCGTCTGCTTGCCAATTTTATGAGCTGCCAAGTCAATTCACCGCCTGTCATGGTTTGCCCTTAGTTTGACCGCAAATTTAGGAAATATGTAGGTGGTTTTTTGCCGCCAAACGCGCTATAATAGACAAAACAAGAAAGACGAAGGACGGATTGCCACGCCAGCCTGTGGGCTGGCTCGCAATGACAGTCCATGTGAGGTGTCACTATGTTAGAGGACAAAAACCGCACCATCGGCTATATTTGCCCCAAATGTCACCAATCGGTGCTCATGGAGCGGAATGAATTTCAGCTTATGAGCGGCCCCGTGGAGCTCTCCTGCCCCTGCGGCGGCTCCGCTGTCACCGTTTCCCCCGAGGGGGACCACGTCACCCTCACCGTCCCCTGCCTCTACTGCGGTCAGGACCACACCGTCTCCTGCAGCAGCCGCGCGTTCCTCACGCAAAAGGCTCTGGCGTTCTCCTGTCTGGCCTCCGGGCTGGACTGCTGCTATGTGGGGGAGGCAAAGCCGGTTTTTGAGGCGATGGCACGACTGGAAGAGGCGGCGGACAAGCTGGACGACACCGCCACCGAGCAGGGCGCGTTTCTGGATGAATTTATGATGCACGAGGTGCTCTCCGAGCTGAAAGAAATCGCCGGTCGGGACGGGGTGTCCTGCACCTGCGGCAGCCACAAGTGGACCCTGAAAATCGGGTACAGTGCCCTAGACCTCACCTGCACGGACTGCGGCGGCACCCTCCGCATCCCCGCCGCCACCGCCTCAGATTTGGACGATATCTGCTGCAAAAACAAGCTGGTTATCAAAGGGAAGGGGCGGTAACCCTTGTCGGTGATTTACAGACAGAGCTTTTCGGTCGATACCCGCGACATGGACCCCAACAGCCAGTGCCGCCCGTCGGCCCTCATGGGCTTTTTGCAGGAGACGGCCTCCGTGGCGGCGGCAGAACTCCATGTAGACCGGGACCAGGTTTTGGCGAAGTACAACGTCTTTTGGATGGTGGCCCGGATGTGGTTCCGGCTGGACAGACCCCTGCGGTACGGAGATGAAATCTCCATCGAAACGTGGCACCGCGGTGTCCGCGCCGCCTCCTCCTACCGTGACTTCGATATTTCCCAGAACGGGGAAAAAGTCGGCGAGGCGGTGTCCCTCTGGGTACTGGCGGACGGCACTACTCATAAATTGGCCCCCATGACCCAAATTGTGGAGTTTGAGGGCACCGACGGCGGCGACCGCTGCAAGACCCTCCGGGTACCCAAGCTCCACCTGCCGGAAGTGCTGACTTTGGAGGAGCCCCGCCGCCTCCATTACAGCGATGAGGACGTGAACGGCCATGTGAATAACGCCCGCTACGCCGACTTTCTCTGCGACGCGCTCCATCTGGAACAGCTGGGCGCAAACCGCTTTGTCTCCCAGCTGCAACTGGATTATCTGGCGGAATGTCTCCCCGGCGAAACCCTCAATCTGTCGGTAGCGGAGCAGGACAGCCGCCACTACGTCCAAGGAACCGACGAGGCAGGAAACCACCGCTTCAACGGCTTTTTAACGCTTGAAGAGATATAGAAGGGAGGACTGCTTCCATGACAATCACGCTGGAAAAAGCCGATATCAGTGACCTCCAAGAACTTTACGCGCTGCAAGTCGCGTCCTTTGCCCCCCTCTATGAAATCTATCACGACGACGACACCAGCCCCGCCGCGGAGCCGGTGGAAAATCTCGCAAAACGCATGATGCAGCCCGAGAGCCTTCACTATAAAATCCTGGCCGATGGTGCTGTTGTGGGTGCGCTGCGGATTAAAAAAATGCCCGCCGGCAGATACCACCTCGCTCAAATCAGCGTACTGCCAAGCTATCAGGGGCAGGGCATCGCCCAAAGCGCGCTGACGTTAATGGAACAGACCTTTGCAGATGCGGCAGTCTGGGAGCTGGAGACCATTTTGCAGGAAAAGCGAAACTGCCACCTCTATGAAAAGCTGGGATATCGGCAAACAGGAGCGCGGAAGAATATCAGCCAGGCGATGACCCTAGTGGCCTATGAAAAATATCTGCCCCAAGGAGTGACCCCAAATATCCACCCCACGGCAAATTAGGACTTGACAATCCCCCCGTTCTGCCATAGAATAGGAAAAATTTATACATTAGGAGATGCGAAGATGGGTAAAACAGAGCACGCAGGCAAGTTCCAGAAACAGGGCCTCACCTTTGACGATGTGCTTTTGGTGCCGGCGGAGAGCAATATTCTCCCTGCGGACATCGACCTGCACACCAAGCTGACGAAAAAAATCACCTTGAATATCCCCCTAGTCAGCTCTGCCATGGATACCGTCACCGAGTACCGCATGGCAATCGCCATCGCCCGCGAGGGCGGCATCGGCATCATCCATAAGAATATGTCCATCGGTGCCCAGGCAGAGCAGATTGATATGGTGAAGCGTTCGGAAAACGGCGTTATCACCAACCCCTTCTGGCTTGCCCCCGGCCACACTTTGGGCGAGGCAGACGCGCTGATGGCAAAGTACCGCATCTCCGGCGTTCCCATCTGCGACAACGGCAAGCTCATCGGCATCATCACCAACCGCGACATGAAGTTTGAAACCGACATGACCCAGCTGGTGGACGACGTGATGACCCACAAAAATCTGATTACCGCCCCGGAGGGGACTACCTTAGACGAGGCCCGCCAAATCCTCCACGAGCACCGCATTGAAAAACTCCCCATCGTGGATAACGAGTTCCGCCTCAAGGGTCTTATCACCATCAAGGATATCGAAAAAGCCGTCACCTATCCCAACTCCGCCCGTGACGAAAAGGGCCGGCTTCGGGTGGGTGCCGCCATCGGTGCCACCAGCGACGTGATTGACCGCGTCAAGGCTCTGGTGGATGCCGGCGTGGACGTGCTGGCACTGGATTCCGCCCACGGCCATTCCCAGAATATTTTAGAGTGCGTCCGCAAGATTAAAACCCTCTATCCCGACGTGCAGCTCATTGCCGGCAACGTAGCCACCGCCGAGGGGACCCGCGCCCTCATCGAGGCGGGTGCCGACTGCGTGAAAATCGGCATCGGCCCCGGCTCCATCTGCACCACCCGCGTGGTGGCAGGTATCGGCGTGCCCCAGATTACCGCCGTCTACGATGCCGCCTGCGTGGCGGAGGAATATGGCGTGCCCATCATCGCCGATGGCGGCGTGAAGTACTCCGGCGACCTTGCCAAGGCCATTGCCGCCGGTGCTCAGGTGGTCATGTTAGGCTCGCTTCTGGCGGGCTGTGAGGAGTCCCCCGGGGACACCGAGGTCTATCAGGGCCGTCAGTTCAAGGTCTACCGTGGCATGGGCAGCTTGGGCGCCATGGCCTGCGGCTCCAAAGACCGCTACTTCCAAGAGAGCAACAAAAAGCTGGTGCCCGAAGGCGTAGAGGGCCGTGTTCCCTACAAGGGTCCCCTGTCCGAAACCGTCTATCAGCTTATGGGCGGTCTCCGCGCCGGCATGGGTTATTGCGGCACTCCCACCGTGGAGGACCTCCGCACCAAGGCCCAGTTTATCCAAATCACCTCCGCCGGCCTCCGTGAATCCCACCCCCACGATATTTACATCACCAAGGAAGCCCCCAACTACACCTTCAATCCCCAGTGATGTACCCCCAAAGCCGCACCCGAGAGGGTGCGGCTTTTTTGCGGTTGTTGTTGCTTTTACAATCTGTTATAATGGGAGAAAAGGAGGGGATTTTATGCTTTCACTGCTCATTGGTCGCGCCGGCGCGGGGAAGTCCGGGCATCTGATCTCCCTCATGTGTGCCCGCAAGGACCGCCGCCAGATTCTTCTGGTTCCCGAGCAATTTTCCCACGCGGCGGAACGCCGCCTGTGCATGGTGGGGGGGAACGCAATCTCCCTGCGGGCGGAGGTGCTGTCCTTTACCCGACTTGCCAGCCGTGTCTTTTCCGTAGCGGGCGGTCTGGCGGCCCAAACGCTGGATGCCGGCGGCAGACTGCTCCTCATGGAGCGGGCGGTGAAGCTGGTGGCGGAGAGCCTGACGGTCTACCGCCGCCCCTCCCAAAAGCCCGCCTTCCTGTCGGGACTTTTAACCACGCTGGACGAGTGCAAAAGCTACTGCGTCCCCTACCAGTCCCTAGTGGAAACCGGGCAGGAGACCGGGGGCATCGCGGGGGATAAGCTCTGCGATTTGGGCCTGATTTTCGGGGCCTACGAGGCCCTGTGCGCCCGCACCGCCCTAGACCCCAGAGACAAGCTGACCCGTCTGGCGGACGCGCTGAAAACCTGCACTTGGGCGGATGATTTGGATATTTATGTGGACGGCTTCACCGATTTCACCCCTCAAGAACAGGGGGTTCTGGGTGCACTGCTCTCCCGCTGTCACAGCGTCACCGTGGCTCTGACCTGCGATGCCCCGGAGGGGGACGGCGAGGGGGTTTTCGCCCCCGCCCAGCGGAGCATCGCCGCCCTTCGTCGTCTGGCAAAGGACGCGGGGGACGAGGTAACTATCGCCTTTCCGCCCCAACGGGAGGACGCTAAGGCCCCACCTCTGCAGTTTTTAGAGGCGCATTTAATGGATGACAGCGGCGCGGTCTTTGCCGAAAAGACAGACCGGGTGGTGCGGTATCGGGCAACTTCCCCGTGGAACGAGGTGGAGTGGGCGGCGGCACAAATTCTCTCTCTGGTGCGGGAGGGGGGCTACCGTTTTCGGGACATCGCCGTGGCGGCCCGCCGGTTTGAGGGGTACGATGAACTGGTGGAGACCATTTTTCCCCGGTACGGCATCCCGGTTTTTGCCGCCCAAACCAGCGATATTTTGGAAAAACCCATCCTCACCCTCATCACCGCCGCCCTAGACTGCGCCTTTGGCGGTTTTTCGTACGATGACGTGTTCCGCTACCTGAAAACCGGCCTCACCGACCTGTCGGATAACGACCGTGACCTGCTGGAAAACTACGTTCTAAAATGGGATATCAAGGGTGCCAAGTGGACAGCCAAGGCCGATTGGACCCTCCACCCCCGGGGCTACGGCTTAGAGTTTACCCCGGAGGACAAAGCTCTGCTCCAAAAACTGGATGCCCTCCGCCGGCAGGTGGTGGCACCCTTAGAAAAATTGCGGAAAAACAGCGACAAAACCGGCAGAGGCCACGCCATGGCACTCTACGCCTTTTTGGAGGAAATTCATCTGCCGGGCAGATTGCAGCAGCGGACGGCGGGGCTTACCGCGCTGGGCAAACTGGGTCTGGCGGAGGAGTACGCCCAGCTGTGGGACATTGTGCGGGGCGGCTTAGAGCAGTGCGCCCTGCTGTTATCCGACACCGTGATGGAGCCGGAGGAATTTGCAAAACTCTTCACCCTGGTGCTCTCCCAGTACGAAGTGGGCACCATCCCCGTGTCGCTGGACCGGGTGACGGCGGGGGAGTGTACCCGCCTGGGTTATCAAACCGTCAAGGTGCTCCTACTGCTGGGCTGTGACGATAACGCCATGCCCCTCTGCGCCCCCTCGCCGGGCCTTTTTACCGACGACGACCGCATTTTATTGTCGGATTACGGCCTGGAGCTGGCCCCGGTTTTGGGCGACAAGCTTCAGCGTGAACTCACCATTGCCTACACCGCCGCCGCCACCCCCACCCAGCGGTTGCTGCTCAGTTATTCCGTTGCCGATGCCGCCGGAAACGAGCAGCGTCCCGCCTTTTTGTATGAGCGGGTGTGCGCCCTGTTCCCCGCCGTGGGGGAGACAAATCCGGCGGAGGACTTCCGCTACGCCGCCCCTCGTGCCGCGCTGGAACTGGCGGGTTTTCATCCCGCCGTTCGAGCCGCGCTTCTAAACCTAACTGACTTTTCGGAAAAAATCGCCCGCATGGATAGGGGCCTCAAGGGGGAGCGGGGGAACCTCTCCGCCAAAACGGTGCGGGCACTCTATGGGGAAAAAGTCCCCATGTCCGCATCACGGATGGACTTGTATAAATCCTGCCATTTCTCCTATTTTATGCGCTACGGCCTCAAGGCCCAACCCCGCCAGTCCGCGGGCTTTGAAGCCCCGGAGTACGGCACCTTTGTCCACTATGTGATGGAGCACGTCCTCCAAGATGAACGTGTCAAGGACAGCAAAGGGGACGTGCCCAAAGCCCTGCTGCAGACCTTAGTGGGGGAGACGGTAAACCACTATATTGACGAGGAACTGGGGGGCTTGGAGGACAAAACCCCCCGCTTTCAGTACCTGTTTCGCCGTCTGCTCACCTCCGTGGAGGGGGTGGCGGAAAACGTGGTGCTGGAACTGTCCCACTCGGAATTTCAGCCCCTGGCCTTTGAGTTGGGCTTTGGAAGAAACGGGATTTTACCCGCCGTAGAGTGTACCGAACAGGGCCTCACCGTCAGCATTTCCGGCTTTGTAGATCGGGTGGACGGATGGGAGCACGAAGGGAAGATCTACCTCCGTGTGGTGGACTATAAAACCGGCAAAAAGTCCTTCGACTTGACGGAAATTTGGAACGGCTTAGGCCAGCAGATGCTGCTCTACCTCTTCACGCTGGCAGAACAGGGGGAGGGGCTCTTTTCCATGCCGCCCGTCCCCGCCGGGGTACTGTATCTGCCCGCCCGCGACACCATTGTGGCGGGCTCTCGGGACATGACCGAGGAGGAACGGCAGAAAAAAGAGGATGCCGAACTCCAGCGGAAAGGCATCGTGTTAAGCGACCCCCTGGTGCTGGAAGCCATGGAAAAGCCGGAGGACACCGGCCCCCGATTCCTCCCGGTGAAGCGTTCCGCCAAAACCGGGGAGTTTACCGGCGACGCGCTGGTGTCAGCAGAGCAGTTAGAATTGCTCCGCCGCCACTTGCAGGTGACGCTCAAAGAGATTGCGGGGGAGCTGGCGGGGGGCACCATCGCCGCCGACCCCTACTGGCGTGGGCCGCAACAGAACGCCTGCCAGTGGTGCGAGTTTGCCGCCGCCTGTCAGTTTGAGGAGGGCAGGGGAGACTGCAAACGCTGGCTACCCACGGTTTCCGGCGCGGAATTCTGGGAAAATTTGAAATGATTGTGAGGTGGAGATTTTGGGCTTTGCACTGACAGAGGATCAGCGTGCCGTAGTGGAAAATCGGGGTGGCGGGCTGCTGGTCTCCGCCGCCGCAGGCTCCGGCAAAACAAGGGTGCTGGTGGAGCGGCTTTTGGCCCGGGTTCAGAACGAGGGCCTGAATATTGACAAATTCTTAGTCATCACCTTCACCAACGCCGCCGCCGCCGAACTGCGGGGCCGTATCGCCAAGGAACTCTCCCAGCGTCTGGCGCAAACGCCGTCGGATAAACACTTGCGCCGCCAATCCACACTGGTGTACGGCGCGCAAATCTCCACCATCCACGCCCTCTGCACCTCCATTTTGCGGGAGTGCGGGCACGAAATTGATGTGGACCCGGACTTTCGCCTCTGTGACGAGGGCGAGGCGGGAATTTTGCGCCTTGCCGCGCTGGATGCCGTCATGGATGCCCGATACGAGGCCATGACCGACGGTGACGATTTTTCCAGTCTGGTGGACTTAATGTCCGCCGGGCGGGACGACAGCCGACTGGTGCAGATTGCGCTGGACATTTTCGGCAAAATCCAAAGCCATCCCCGGCCGGAACAGTGGCTGGAGGAGCAGGAAAAGCAGTTTCGTCTGGCAGGGGTTGAGGACGCGGGGGACACCATCTGGGGCCGTCTGCTGTTGGACGATGCCCGCCGGCAGACCGCCTTTTGGAGCGGCAAACTGCGCCGCATCATCGCCCTCTGCGGCGAGGAGGAAAAGCTGGAAAAGGGCTACGCCCCCAGTCTGGTGGAAACCCTTGATAGCGTCGAAAAACTAGGCACCGCGGCAGAACACGGCTGGGACGAGGCCTCAAAAGTGACCGTGGAGTTCCCCCGCCTAGGCTCCGTGCGTGACTGCCCCCGACCCGACCTGCAGGAACAGGTGAAAAGAGTCCGCACCACCTGCAAAAAGCGGATGGAGCGGTTGCAACTGCTGTTATCCGACCCCAGCTGTGACCTGCTGGGCGACCTGAAAACCCTCCATCCGGCCCTCCGTGGACTGTTCAGCTTGGTGTCCGATTACGGCAGGGCCTACGCCGCCGAAAAACAGCGGCGGAACGTCCTTGACTTCTCCGATTTGGAGCATCTGACCGTCCGCCTGCTCTCGTCGGAAACCGGCGAGCCTACCCCCTTAGCCCGCCAGCTCTCCCAGCGTTACAGCGAAATCATGGTGGACGAATATCAGGACACCAACAGCGTCCAAAACGCCATCTTTACCGCCCTCTCCCAAGGTGGGCAGAACCTCTTTATGGTGGGTGACGTGAAGCAGTCGGTGTACCGGTTCCGTCTGGCAGACCCCACCATCTTTCTAGCGAAATATCGGGCATTTCCCAATTACAAGGACGCATTGGAGGGGGAAAACCGCAAAATCGTCCTCTCCCAAAACTTCCGTTCAAGGCCGGAAATTCTCGCCGCCGCCAATTTCCTGTTCCGAAACCTGATGAGTGAGGACTTTGGTGAGCTGTCCTACGGCGACGCGGAGGCTCTCTATCCCGGCGCGGTGTTCCCGGAAACCGGGGAAAACTATGGGGTGGAGCTGAACGTCTTAAATCTGGCCAATCTGGAAAATGACGGCCAGGGGAAAACCGACAAAAACTTACTGGAGGCCCGCAAGGCCGCCCGCCGCATGACAGAACTGCTGGGGAGCGGGTTCCGGGTGACGGAGGGGAGCGAAACCCGCCCCCTGCGCCCGTCGGATATGGTCATTCTCCTCCGCTCTCCCGGGCCGGTGCTCTACCTCTACGCACAGGCGTTGGGTGAAGCGGGCATCCCGTGGGAGGCGGAGGGTGGCGGCGCGTTCTTCGAGACCAATGAAATCGCCGTGGCCCTCTCCCTGTTGGAAATCATCGACAACCCCCATCAGGACGTGCCTCTGGTGGCGGCACTGCGGTCGCCGGTCTACGGCTTTTCCGCCGACAGACTGGCAGAAATCCGTGCAGGGCAGACGGAGGGCGACTTTTACGATGCCCTTCGTGCCGACACTGGCGGGGACAGCGCGCAATTTATCGCCCAGTTAGAGGGTCTGCGGTTCGCCGCCGCCGACCAGCGGAGCTATGAACTGCTGTGGAGCATTTACGAGGAGACAAACCTTTTGGGCATTTTCTCCGCCATGGAGGACGGGGAGACGAGGCGGGGGAACCTCTTAGCACTCTACGAGCACGCCCGCCGTTTTGAGGCCGGGGGGCACAAGGGGCTCTTCGGCTTTCTCACCCACCTCCACCGTCTGCGTGAAAACGGCACACCCCTCACCGCGCCTCAGGTTTCAGCGGGCGGCGGCGTGCGGATTTTGAGCATCCACCGCGCCAAGGGCTTAGAATACCCGGTGGTATTCCTCTGCGGTTTGGGCCGTGATATGAACCTGATGGACTTGCAAAAGCCCATGCTGTTCCACCCGGATTTGGGCGTTGGCCCCAAGTTTTTGGACCTGTCCCGCCGAATTGAGTACCCCACGCTGGCCCGAAACGCCGTCTCCCGCAAGCTGCTGGCGGAGACCATGGCGGAGGAACTGCGGCTGTTATATGTGGCCGTCACCCGCGCCAAGGAAAAGCTGATTATGTCCTGCACCGTCTCAAACGGCGGCAAGACGCTGGCAACCTACGCCGAGGACGCGTCCTGCCCGGTGGAGCCACAGGCTCTGGTGGATGCCAAGTCCGTGGGCCAGTGGGTGCTGACGGCGGCCATGACCCGGCCGGAGGGGGAACTGCTCCGTCAGGCGGCGGAGGTCACCCTGCCCCTGTATGACGCAGATTTCGGCCCCTCTTGGGACATTCACTATCTGGACGCCACCACGCTGGAGCAGCCCCTCACCCCCACAGAATCGGCAGAAACAGCGGCTGACGGCGACCGAGCAGTCCCCGCCGACTTAACAGAACGGTTTTCGTGGCAATACCCCTTCCAAACCGCCGTCAACATCCCCTCCAAGCTGACGGCCACCCAGTTAAAGGGCAGAAATTTGGACGAGGAGGTGGCGGTGGAGACCCGTGAAACCGCCCCCGCCCCCAAGCCCATGCAGCTGCGCCGCCCCCGGTTCGCCCAGTCGGAATTCGGCCTCACCTCCGCGGAACAGGGCACCGCCCTCCATCTGGTGATGCAGTTTATCGACTTTGCAAAAACAAATTCCCTAGAAGAAGTAGCGGGGGAAATTCGCCGTCTGGTGGACCACGCGTTTCTAACCCCGGAGCAGGGTGGGGCGGTGGACCCGGTGCGTATCTTCGCCTTTTTCAGCTCTGATTTAGGGAAAGAGCTGGTGAGCAGCCCCACGCTGAATCGGGAGTTTAAGTTCTCCGTGCTGGCCCCCGCCTGCCACTATTACCCCGATCTAGACCCGGCTGAAACCGTTTTACTGCAAGGCGTTGTGGACTGCTGGTACGAGACGGAGGAGGGCATCACCGTCCTAGATTTCAAAACCGACAGGGTCACAGAGGAGACGGCACCGAAGCGTGCCCAGGGCTACGCCCCCCAGCTTACCGCCTACGCCAAGGCGTTGGAGGAGGTCACGGGAAAACGGGTGGCGCGAAAGCTTCTGTGGTTTTTCTCCCTAGGCCGTCCCATTTCCCTGTGAATCTACTTCTCAATCAAAGCGAAATCAAAGCAAAAAAACACTTGCATTTTGTCCGTAACTATGGTAACATATCAAATGCATCAAATCGTCCACGAGAAAGAGGTGAATCTCCATGAAGGAAGGCATCCATCCGAACTACGAGCAGACCACCATTACCTGCATCTCTTGCGGTAATGTCATTGAAACCGGCTCCACAAAGAGCGACATCAAGGTCGAAGTCTGTTCCAAGTGTCACCCCTTCTTCACCGGCAAACAAAAGTTGGTGGACACCGGCGGGCGTGTCAGCCGCTTCAATAAGAAGTTCGGCTTAGAAAGCAAGTAAAATTAGCCCTACGAAAAGCTCGTACCGTCATCGGTGCGAGCTTTTTTCCACATTACACCCCCGGGCTACCACGGGCATAGAATAACAAGATTCTTGAAATTTGTGGGAGGTTTTCGTCATGTTAAAACCAATCGACCCGAAAAAGCTAAACGCTAACGTTTTTTTCATGCTGGACGACCAGTGGGCACTGATTACGGCGGGAAACCGCGAAAACTGCAACACCATGACCGCCAGCTGGGGCGGACTGGGCATCCTGTGGAACAAGCCCGTTGCCACCATCTACCTCCGCCCCCAGCGGTACACCAAGACCTTTGTGGACCGTGAGGAATACTTTACGGTGGCCTTTTTCGGGGCAGACTACCACGGTGCCTTGGAACTCTGCGGGGCCAAAAGCGGCAGAGAGGTGGATAAGGTCAACGAGTGCGGCTTTTCCATCGCCTACGGCGAGGGGGACGCGCCCTATTTTCAGGAGGCGGAGTTGGTATTCATCTGCAAAAAGCTCTACCGTGACAGCATTAAGCCCCAGTGTTTCCTAGACAGCGCACCGGAGGACTGTTACCCCAAAAAAGATTACCACGACCTTTATATCGGAGAAATTGTGGCGGCACTGCAAAACAGCTGACCCCCACTGACGGAGGAACTATGTCGGATAGAATTGTCAATAAAAACGAAGATAAGTCCACGGAAAAGCCCATCAATCGGGCGATTTTGGTGGGCCTCAACGCAAACAGCCTCACCTACGAGGAGAACGCCACCGAGGAGAGCCTTGAGGAACTGGCAGCCCTGCTGGAAACGGCAGGGGGCGAAAGCCTGGGCGTGATTCTGCAGAATAAGGACACCCCGGAGGCCCGCACCTACATCGGCGAGGGCAAAGTCCAGGAGGTCAAGGAACTGGTGGCCTCCATGGGGGCGGATATGGTGGTGTTTGATAACAGCCTGTCCCCCTCCCAGCAGCGGGTTTTGTCCGAGGATATCGGCGTGCAGGTCATTGACCGTGCAGGCCTGATTTTGGATATTTTCGCCCAGCGGGCACAGACCCGTGAGGGCCGTCTGCAGGTGGAACTGGCCCAGTATAAGTACCTTTTGCCACGGCTCACCGGCATGTGGAGCCATCTGGTTCGCCAGACCGCCGGTGGCGGCAAGTCCCCCATCGGCACCCGTGGCCCCGGCGAAACCCAGCTGGAAACCGACCGCCGCCACATCCGCCAGAAGATTGACAAGCTCCAAGAAGAACTGGAATCCGTCCGCCGTGTCCGTGGGGTACAGCGGGAGCGGAGGAGCAAAAACGAGGTGCCTGTGGTAGCCATCGTGGGGTACACCAATGCGGGGAAGTCCACCCTCCTAAACGCCCTCACCGGCTCCAATATCGCCGCCAACAATCGCCTGTTCGACACGCTGGACACCACCACCCGCACACTGGAAATCTCCGACACCTGCACGGTGCTCCTCTCCGATACCGTAGGCTTCATCCGCAAGCTCCCCCACCATCTGGTGGAGGCCTTTAAGGCAACGTTGGAGGAGCTGACCTTTGCGGATTTGCTCCTCCACGTCATTGATGCCTCCAGCCCGGAGTGGCGGCAGCAGGCGGACGTGGTGGAGGCCCTCATCCGTGAACTGGGTGCGTCGGAAACCCCCCGCATCGAGGTTTTTAACAAGTCGGACTGCAACATCTGCGACATTATGCCCCACGGGGAGGACATTGTCTCCATCTCCGCCAAAACCGGGCAGGGTCTCCCGGAACTTATCGCCGCCATCGGCACCCGGCTGGATAGCGGTGCCCATAAGGTGACGCTCCACCTGCCCTACGCCCAGGGCGGTCTGGTGGACACCCTCTATCGGGAGGCCAAGGTGGAGAGTGTGGACTTCGGGGACGTGATTACCGTTGTCGTCACCTGTACGCCCAAAATTTTGGGTCAGGTGGCGGACTTTATCGTGCCATGACGGAATATCTGATTCCCTCCGGCACAGGCGAGGCGGAATTTACGGAAAAACGCTCCCGCTTTCTGGGCCATGTCGCCTGTGTGGAAACCGAGGAGGAGGCACGGGCCTTTATCGCCCAAGTGGGAAAAACCCACCACGATGCCCGACATCACTGCTTTTGTTACCGCCTGCTGGACGGCATCGAGCGGTACTCTGACGACGGCGAGCCACAGGGTACCGCCGGCATCCCTCTGCTGGAAATTTTCCAGCGGGAGGGAGTTACCAATGTGGTGTGCGTCGTCACCCGGTACTTCGGGGGCATTTTACTGGGTGCGGGCGGCCTGCTCCGCGCCTATTCCCGCAGCGGGAAGGACGCGCTGGATGCCGCCGGCATCTCCGTTGTAAAGCCCTGGACGGCACTCTCTGTCCCCTGCAGCTACCCGCTTTTTGTGCAGGTGAGGCGGGAGATTTTGGCTTGTG